>CANOLZ010000161.1 GCA_947567075.1 uncultured bacterium | reverse complement strand
AATAGTAAAAGTAGAAAAATTGGCAGATAAAATATATCTTATGGATATAAAGGCAAAGCGTATTGCCAAATCCTGTGAGCCTGGCCAGTTTGTTATTGTGAAGATGGATGAAAAGGGGGAAAGAATTCCCTTAACTATTTGTGATTATAACAGGGAGGAGGAGACAATTACCATTGTTTTCCAGGCACTTGGTTATTCTACCAATCGAATGACTGTCTTAAAAGAGAAGGATGCTTTTATGGATGTAACAGGTCCTTTAGGCTGTCCTTCCGATTTTGTCCATGAAGACTTAGAAGAACTAAAGAAGAAAAAAATACTTTTTGTAGCTGGGGGTGTAGGAGCAGCCCCTGTTTATCCCCAGGTAAAATGGTTTCATGAGCATGGGATAGATACAGACGTTATTGTAGGGGCAAAGACAAAAGAATTGGTCATTTTGGAAAGGGAAATGAAGGAAGTGGCTGGCAATTTATATATTACAACAGATGACGGATCATATGGAAGTAAGGGAATGGTGACGGAAGTAATCAAGAGCTTAATAGAGGAAAAAGGATGTCAATATGATAAATGTGTTGCCATTGGCCCTATGATTATGATGAAATTTGTATCTCTTTTGACAAAGGAGTACCACCTTCCCACCATAGTCAGTTTAAATCCCATTATGGTTGATGGAACAGGCATGTGCGGCGCCTGCAGGGTTACTGTAGGAGAGGAAATAAAGTTTGCTTGCGTAGATGGTCCAGAGTTTGATGGACATCTTGTAAATTTTGATGAGGCAATGAAGAGACAGCAGATGTATAGGACGCAAGAAGGGCAACAGCTTTTAAAAGATAAGGAGAGAGACAAAATAGAATGCAGAGGGGTCTGTGGAGGTGAAAAATAATGGATGTATTAAAAAAAGTTCCTGTGCGGGTGCAGGATGCCAAAGAGCGAGCGAGAAATTTTGAAGAAGTAAGTTATGGATATAATGAAAAAGAGGCAATGGAAGAAGCAGTGCGCTGCATTCAATGTAAAAATGCAAAATGTGTGGATGGATGTCCTGTAGGCATTCACATTCCAGAATTTATACAAAAGGTAAAAGAAGGAAAGTTTGAGGAAGCAAATAAAATCATTGGGGAATCTTCAGCCCTTCCAGCAGTCTGCGGACGGGTATGTCCACAGGAAACCCAGTGTGAGGGAAGGTGTATCCGAGGGATAAAAGGAGATCCAGTTTCCATTGGAAATCTGGAGCGGTTTGTGGCAGACTGGGCAAGAGAAAGGGGGATAAAGCCAGAGCCTCCAAAAGAGAAAAATGGGAAAAAGGTGGCAGTTATTGGGGCTGGACCAGCAGGATTGACATGTGGGGGAGATTTGGCAAAATTAGGATACGATGTAACGATCTTTGAAGCTCTCCATGAGCCAGGGGGAGTGCTTGTCTATGGGATACCGGAATTTCGCCTTCCAAAAGATGAGGTAGTTAAAGCAGAGATTGATAATGTAAAAGCGTTAGGGGTAAAGATTGAGACAAATGTTGTCGTTGGAAAAGCAGTTACCATTGATGAGCTTTTAAACGAAGAAGGATTTTTGGCAGTTTTTATTGGTTCTGGAGCCGGCCTTCCTAAGTTTATGGGAATTCCAGGTGAAAATGCCAATGGTGTTTTTTCAGCCAATGAGTACTTAACAAGAAATAATTTAATGAAAGCTTTTGACAAAACATATGACACTCCTATTATGCACGGCAAGGAAGTAGCTGTCATTGGAGGGGGGAATGTAGCCATGGACGCTGCCAGGACTGCCCTAAGGCTAGGGGCAAAAGTCCATATTGTTTACCGTAGAAGTGAAGAAGAGCTTCCTGCCAGGCTGGAGGAAATTCATCATGCAAAGGAAGAAGGAATTATCTTTGATTTGCTTACCAATCCAACAGAAATCTTAGTGGATGATCAAGGATGGGTAAGAGGCATGAAATGTGTGAAAATGGAATTAGGAGAGCCAGATGAATCAGGGAGGAGAAGGCCCATTGTCAAAGAAGGATCAGAATTTGAAATGGAATTAGATACAGTCATTATGTCCCTTGGCACTTCTCCCAATCCCCTTATTTCCACAACTACCAATGGTCTTGAAGTGAATAAGTGGAAATGCATTGTGGCAGATGAGGAGTTGGGAAAAACTTCTAAAGAAGGAGTTTTTGCTGGAGGGGATGCAGTGACAGGAGCAGCCACAGTTATTTTAGCAATGGGAGCTGGAAAGGCAGGAGCAAAAGGAATCCATGAGTATTTAAGCAAAAAGAAGTCATGAGAGGAAAAGAGGAGGTTTTTTGAAAATGGTATGCCATATTGTCATGTGGAATTTTTTAGATTCTATGACAGAGGATGAGAAGAAAGAGGCAGGGAGTCGAATCAAAGAGGAATTAATGGCAGTGAAAGAACAAGTAAAGGGAGCTCTATCCATAGAAGTTATACTATCTCCTCTTTCTTCCAGTAATAAGGAAATTGCATTAATAAGTTCTTTTGAAAATGAAGAGTCATTAAAACAATACCAGGAA
>CANOLZ010000160.1 GCA_947567075.1 uncultured bacterium | reverse complement strand
GTTCCTCAATCGTCAATGCGTGCCGCTTTGGTTTCTCCCAGTTATGGGATTTCTTGATTTCCTGCATTGCCCCATCACTGGGATTAGTTCGGATATATCCGTCACGAACTGCCAGTGTAAAAACCGGATGCAGAATTGTATTGATAATCTCCATTGAATTAGGTTTAAATTTCTTTTCCCTTATCAAAGAAGTATAAAAGGCTTTTACGTCTGAATACTTGATTTTACTTAATTTTTTCTTTCCTAAGCTATCATGAACATAATTTTTATACATATAGTTGTAGTTTGTCCGTGTGGACTGTTTCAATTCTGTTTTTCCTGCCATATACTTTTTGAACATTTCATTTAATGTGGTAGTATCGGCTTTTTTGCTGTCTACACCGTCCTCCATGTCACGCTGTATCTGTCTCTCTTTTTCTCTCAATTCTTCCAATGAAAGAGCATATACTGTCTTTTCCTTTCCCTCAACTGTCCAACGGTACATATACCGCCCGTCTTTTCTCTGACTTTCTCCTGTTCTTAAATTTCTGCCTTTGTTATCTTTCCTCTTTTCTGCCATATAACATAACCTCCATTCTTTCAGATAGTGCGAAAAAGGGGAAACAACAACTTTGTATTGCTCCCCCTGCCGCTTACCCCCTTACTCTCACTTTCAAGCCGGACAATTCCACATCAGGATAGCCGACAATATAATATTCTCCGTTGCGGCTCTCAACCCTGCTACAAGTCCATATCCCGGCATTTTCCCATTCGTCCGCATCATAGTTATAGACTTCCTCGGTACGCAAAAACTCTATGCCGCTGCCGCTGGTGTAGTAGTGTCCGCTTTCGGTTTCGAATCTGCCCTCGCTGTTTTCGTGAAGCGTTCCCACTTCCCGGATAGGCTTTTCAAAATAGGCAAGGTCGCTTTGCACTTCGTCCAGCTTGTAAAGGATATTGCGGTATTCCTCCAACTTCTGCCGCTCGTCTGCTGTCTTAATCTGCTTGTAATCATCCAGCCCGGACAAATCATCATAATCACGATAGCCGGAGATATAAAGCACTGTTTCAATCTGTTTTTTTTCAGCTTTGCCATTTCTTCAGTTAATGCTTTTAAGTCTGCCATTGCTTACCCCTCTTTCCCTTGTAACGCTTTTCAGCGTGTTCAGTGTTTCATAGGTATTCAGCAGGATTTCATCAAGTTTTTTCATTATGTCGCTCCTGCTGGTGGTCTGTTCGTGCTGGTCTTTGTTCATTCCTCATGTTCCTTTCTGTATATATCTCCGCTTACGCCTTTTTCTTTGATTTCATCAGCCATAAGCAAATAATTTCTTTCTGCCACTACTTTCATAAAGCCGGATTTGCTAAGATAATAAATCATAGGTCTTTCGTGGCAATTTCCCCATGCGTTACAATCGCCGCCATCTTTTAATCTTGTTTTTGCGTATTCCTCTATCCAGTTCCCGAACATTTCCGTTACTCGGTAGCATGGTATCACGTTCCCCCGGTCAAGATATACCGATTCAATATTAAAAATTTCCTCGGCGGCTTCCTTGCTCAAAAGTCCTTTGTGTACTATCATGCCGACATACCGCCTTTCCTTGCCCTACCTTCAAAAAAACCGCTACGGACAAAACCGTAAATCAGTTTAATAATGTGCTGTTCTTCCTCTGTGTCAGTGCCGATACCGTCAAGAAGTTCCTTTGTGGATTCTTTCAACTGCTCTGCGTATTCCTTGCTCATACCGCACCCCACTTTCTGTTTTTCTTGAAAGACTGAACAATATTCAGAATAAAGCGAATAATAGCAATATTGTTGATTTCCTCGACTTCTTTCACAATCTCCTCAATAATCTGTTTCTTTTTATCTGCCATTGCACGCACCGCCTTTCACAATATGGCTCAAAACCGCCATAACAAGCACTACAACGCATGACACGAACCAAAAGCGTGTACGTTTCTTTTCCTCCACCAAAATATCAAAAGCTATTGAATGATTGTTGTTTTTCTGATTTTTCATAATTTTTACCATTCCTTTCTTGTGCCGGATATGGTATGATTTTTATATCCGGCTTTTCCAAATGTCCGGGTTACTTGCCCTTGTCAGAGATTGCGGCTCTACTAGGGCATTTTTTATTTTCTCTGGTCTGCATACACTTCCTTTCTATGGCGAATAGTATTGTTTACGGTTCGTTCGGCTTTCAGATAGCCAGATAAGAGAATGTTTGTTATCACTAAGAAAAAGCGATAGATATACTTAGGTTGTTCATAGGTTGTTCAACCTTGATGTAACTATATCATAGCATAACAGTTATGTCAAGTATGAATTTCCTTGATTTTTCCGTTATGTTATGGTAATATAATTAAAAAGAGAAAAGGCGGTGATTTTATGGCAATCTCTGATTCAAAACAGCGAATGTCTTTGGTAATAGAAAAAAGCGACAAAATAATTTTAGAGAGTATGGCAAAAAAAGATGACCGCTCTGTAAATTACGTTATCAATCAAGCAATAAAGGAATTTATAAAAAAGAATCTGCCCGATAAAGAAGAATGAGGAAACAAAAAACTTCTTGCTTCCTGCCCCCGGATATGTTATATTGAACATAAGAAAAAAGGGAAAGCCATAGAAGCGGCTCTACCCACAATATCAA
>CANOLZ010000159.1 GCA_947567075.1 uncultured bacterium | reverse complement strand
GGCCTATATAAAGAGGAAGTGATAGAGGTAACCTATGGTTCCATTGTTCGTTTAAAAGTAGATGGGGTCAATGTATTTTATGGGTATGTTTTTTCCTTTCAGCATAGAGAATCAAAGGAAATAACAGTAACCGCCTACGATCAAATGAGGTATTTGCAAAACAAAGACACAATAGTCTTCACAGACAGTTCTGCCTCTTTGCGGTTTAAGGAAATCTGCCAAGCCTTTGCATTAAAATATCAAATTGTAAAAGACAGTTCTTACTTATGCCCTGGAGAAGTCTGTGATAACAAAAGCCTCTATGACATGATTCAGAGAGCTGTGGATCTTACATTCATTCATGAAAAGGAATGGTATGTAGTGTACGATGATTTTGGCGCCTTAACCTTTAATTCTCTAAAAAATATGAAAACTTCCTTAAGACTTGGAGATAGGGAGCTTTTGACTAATTATGAATTTACAGGAAGCATAAATGAAGATACATACAATCAGATTAAATTAGTAAAAGAAGATTCAGAAGCAAAAAAGAGAGAGATTTACATAACGAAGGACAGCAATACTATAAAAAAATGGGGAATATTGCAGCATTTCCAGAAAATAGATGAAAGGGCCAATGGGGCTCAAATGAAGGAGCTGGCCCAGCTGATTTTGAAATCAAAAAACCGGCCTGGAAAAACTTTAAAAATAACAACGATAGGGAACTGGAAGGTGAGAGCTGGAAGCGGCATTCTTTTAAATATAAGTGATTTAGAGGACAAAGGCGTAAAGAAAAATGTTTATTATTCTGTTATAGCCTGCAGCCACCAGCTTGCCAACCAAAAACATAGAATGGAGTTAGATGTGAGGGTGGGGATGTAGTGGCAGGAGAAAAGCTTGCGAAAATGATACAAGAATGCGCTAGGAAAGCAGCCAATTCCAATGATAAAACAGACTTTATCCTAGGGGAGGTTGTTTCCACAAATCCACTGGAAATTAGAGTTGACAATAAATTTGTATTAGGGGAAAGGTTTTTATTATTGTCTGCCTTATGTAAGAAAAAAGTATTGGATTTAAGTCCTTTTGCAAATACCATAACAAATTTAATTTTCCATGTGGTGGAGTCAGCAAAAATAACATACCAAGATAATGAGGGAGAGGAACAAAATTGTTCTGTGAAGGCAGATAGGAATGCAAAGCTCCACTTAGAGGAGGCGCTGTTGTGGGATGATTTGCAAAAAGGGGAGAAAGTGCGGATGCTTCGGGTAAGCAGCGGGCAGCTTTATTATGTGCTGGAGAGGGAGGAAGAAAATGACGCCGACAATATTAAAAGAGTATGAAGTTTTAAAACCAGAGGAAGAGATAGACATGATTCCCTATAGCTCAAAGTCTTATTATTTTGACATGGAACGTAAAAGAATTCAAAGACAAGGTACAGTAGATGATGTTAAGGCTTATGAGCAGGCAGTGAAAAAAATCATGTTGACAGAGGTGGGATGCACAGTTCTTTACTCCTATCAATATGGGAGACGATTTGAGGAGCTAATAGGAAAGGATAGAAATTATGTCAAAGGGGATATTGCAAGGAGAATATCCCAAGCCCTGCTTTATGATGATCGGACCCTTTCTGTGGATCATTTTTCCATAGAGCAGGCAGGCGATGATGTTTTGGAAGTAGGATGTACAGTAACATCTATTTATGGACAAGAAAGAATTTGGGAGAAGGTGAGGATTAAATGAGCGCCAGCGCAATTGGAAATTTTTTAGAGGAGTATACATATGAACATTTAAAAGAAAGTATTTTAGAGCATGTTCCTGATGATGTAGATAAAAGGGAGGGCTCCATTATATTTGACGCTATTATGCCTGCTGCTTATGAGCTTTCCTTTTATTATTATCGATTGCGGATGGTGCTGCAGCAGACTTATGCAGAGACAGCCGTAGGAGAATTTTTAGATTTAAGGGCAGCAGAACAAGGACTGACAAGATCTTTGGATACAGCGGCAGTGCGAAGAGGAGACTTTGCCACATCTAGGGGAGAACCTTTAAAGGTAGATATTGGGACTAGGTTTTCCACAATATCAAAGACAGGGGAAGGCATTGTTTATAAAGTGTCCAAGCCCTATTTAGACCCTCAGGGGGAAGAAGCGCCAGGGGCCTACTTACTTACTTGCGAAGAAAAGGGGACAATAGGAAATGAATATTCAGGAGATTTGCTCCCTGTCACCTATGTCACAGGGCTGGGGACAGCGTCTATGAGTACAGTCATTGCGCCAGGGAGAGATGTGGAAAGTGATCAGGACTTTCGAGAGCGGTATTTTGAGGCTTTACATTTTCGTCCTTTTGGGGGGAACATTGCCCAATACCGTACATATTTACAAGGGATTGCAGGAGTAGGGGGTCAACAGATTTATCCATCCTGGAGAGGCGCAGGAACAGTCCTTGTGAGTATTGTAGACTCCCAATGCCAGCCTGTATCAGAGGAATTTATCCGCCATGTTCAAGAACAGCTGGATCCAGAAAACCTAGAAGGAAACAGAGGGGATGGACTGGGAATTGCCCCTATAGGTCATAAAGTAACGGTTGTAACTCCAGAAGTTTTGGAAATAAACATTTGCTGAGATGGTCAAGCTTTTTTGTAACACTTACAAGGAAAAGTTTTTTTGGTATCA
>CANOLZ010000158.1 GCA_947567075.1 uncultured bacterium | reverse complement strand
TACCTATGCCGATGTTTCCCCAAATGGAGAAAGCAACGAGGTAAGAATTGACCATGGGAGCAATTATGTCTCCATCTACCGGAGCATTGGAGCAGTAAAAGTCTATGTAGGGGAAGTAGTAGAAGCAAAGGCAGAGCTTTTTGAAAGAATGGAAGAAGGGACAACATTACATTACGAAGTAACTTATGAGGAAGTGTTTATTGATCCCATAAGTGTTATGGAGGTCTACGGTTGATAAGAAAGAGAGGAAAAGACAATATGCTTGGAAAAGGAAAATCGACAGAAACAACAGTGGGAAAGTTAAATACCATTATTGGAGAGGATTCCGTATTAGAAGGAACATTAAATGTTTCAGAAACTGCCAGAGTAGATGGAACGATTAAAGGAGAAGTGAAATCCAAAGGAACTATTATTATTGGAACAAGCGGAAAAGTAATCGGCAATATAGCAACTCAGGAAATTGTCATTGCAGGAAGGGTAGAAGGAGACATTAACGCCCTAGGAAAGGTAGAAATTACTTCTACTGGAAGAATTTATGGAGACATTCGTACAAAATCCATTATTATTGATGAAAATGCAATATTCCAAGGAAAATGTATGATGGATGAAGGAAGGATGCCTGAACCAGAAGTGGCAGTGCCTGATATCGAAGTTATAAAAGAGTAAGAAACAGAATATATTAATAAAAAATGCTTCAAGGCATCTATGAGCAAAAATAAAACATTAGGTATCATTGGAGTTACATTTGTTTTTCTTTTTAGTTTTGGTTTTATATCAGGCTTTTTTATGGAAAGATACATAGGGGAAGAGAAGAGGGAAGAAGAAAAAGTACCAACCATTGTCCAAAATACCCCTCCAGAGATTGATAGGGATAGACGCTATGGCATGATTCCTATCAATCCTTATATTACAGAGAATTTTGTCAAAGAAGATTTATTTATGGCCTATTACGATGAGGAAAATAAAAAGATCTCTCATCCAGGCATTGATGTTAGTTCCTACCAAAAAAACATCAACTGGAAGGAAGTAAAAGAGGCAGGGGTGGAGTTTGTATTTGTCCGTCTAGGGTACAGAGGCTATACAGAAGGAAAGCTAGTGTTAGATGACATGTTTCATTCCCATATGAAGGGGGCAAAGAAGGAAGGACTTCATACAGGAATTTATTTTTTTTCTCAGGCAATCAATGAGAAGGAGGCAGTGGAGGAGGCAGAGTTCGTATTAAAGCATATGAAAGGATATGAACTAAGCTATCCGGTTGTATATGATACAGAGTTTATAACAGACAGCAAAGCAAGGACGAGACAGGAAGAGATAACAAGGGAAGATAGAAGCCGTATGTGCATTGCTTTTTGTGAGACAATAAAAGAAGCAGGGTATTATCCTATGATCTACTGCAATGAGAATTGGATCCGCAGATATTTGGATTATGCTATGCTGGAAGATTATGATTTCTGGGTGCCTCAGTACAATGCTCTTATGGATTTTATGTATGACTTTACAATCTGGCAATATTCTGAGGGAGCTGACATTCCAGGAATTGAGGGTCTTGTAGACGCCAATATTAGTTTAATTGACTATGCCTCCTTCTTAGGAAGCCAAACAGGAGCGCCATGAAAGAAAGTACAAAACAATTTTTGAAAAAATATATTCCCCAAAGTATGATTGATGGTTATTTTATTATGGTGGGAAACCGTTACAAAAAAATGCTTCTAGGCATCCGAAAGGATCAGCTGGGATTGGAGATTGGCCCTTCCCATCGCCCTGTTGCCCCAAAGAGAGAAGGATATCAAGTGGAAATACTTGATTATCTTACGAAAGACGAACTAATAGAAAAATATAAATCTCATCATGTAAATGTAAATGCTATTGAAGAGGTAGACTATGTATGGAAGGGAGGGAGTTACTCCCAACTGACAGGCAAAAGAGAATACTATGATTATATTTTGTCTTCCCATTCCATTGAACATTCTACAAACTTTATTGAATTCTTAAAAGACTGTTCTAACATGGTAAAAAATAATGGGGTTATCTCTTTGGCTATTCCAGACAAAAGGCAATGCTTTGATCATTTTCGCCAGGTGACAACTATAGGGACAGTTTTGGACGATTATTTTCAAGGAAAAGAGTATCATTCCCCAGGAATAGTAGGAGAATATTTATTAAACAGTGTCAAGAGAAATCAAAAATTGTCATGGGATAAAAAGAGATTTCAAAAAAATTGGTCTGCCAACTTTGCATTTATCCATGATTATTCTTATGCAGGAGAATGTATAAAAGATGTTTTGGACAAAGAGACCTATATGGATATTCACCATTATGTTTTCACAGATGCTTCTTTCTGCCTCCTTATTTTGGACTTAGGGGTCTTAGGTTTTATTGACTTAGTTGTAGAGAGATGTTTTCAGACAGTGGGAAATGAATTTATTGTCACTTTAAAAAAAACAAAGGAAAAGATTCATCCAGATTATAAAAAGAGAATGAAACTTTTAAAAAAAATAAAAAAATATTCTTGACAGATGGAAAGGATAGAATTATACTAAGAAAAAAATAAAAAACCGAGGAGCAAGAGAAGTAAGTAGAGGAGATGTTCACAGAGAGCCGGCGTTTGGTGGAAGTCGGCAACAGGGAATTTACTGAATGGACTTGTGAGGGCAGCTTTAAATGACTATATGTCAGAGTAGACGCTGACGGGAATCCCATCCGTTACCAACGGGATGCATA
>CANOLZ010000157.1 GCA_947567075.1 uncultured bacterium | reverse complement strand
AATGGCAAAAGTAAAAGTGTCACTCAGCGCGGACTATAAAGACGTAACATGTTACCGTCTGGAAAAGAAAAGGGGAACGATAACACAGAGGGAAGCGTATGAGGCAATGGAATCGGAAGGGTATTTTGGACAGTTCCTAATGGATTTCCCGGTTCCGGAGGATGTTCCTTTTGATCTTTATGAACCGGGAGACTGCTGGATATTGTATAAAGTGGAGGACTTGTTGGGTGAAAAGGCTGAGAACGAGTTTAACAAGGGATATGAGGCATGTCTAAAGGATTATAACCTTAGCCAATAAAGAGATTGCAAGAGGGAGGATTTGGTGGATAAGAATATACTGGTCCAGTATTGTGACATGAAGAAAGAGATTAAAGACATAAGAGCCAGGATCCGGAAGCTGGACAAGTTCCTGGAGAACCCTCCTGTTGTATCGGATACAGTGCGGGGAAGTAGAAAGGATGGGACGATTGGGCCGATTAAGGTCACGGGCATCCCGCTGCCGGCGTATGCCCGCAAGATAAAGCTTCGGGGGCGGTACCGGCAGATTCTGGAGAAAAAGGAAGAAGAACTTTTGGAGTTAGCCTGCCAGGCGGAGGAGTACATACAGATGATCCCAAAGTCAGAGCTGCGGATTATGTTTCGGCTGTATTATATTGATGGATGTAACTACTTAGGAGTGGCCAGTCGGATGAGCAGCATGTTTCCAAAGCGGAGATATACGGAGGAAGGTGTAAAAAAGAAAATTTTGAGATTTTTTGAAAAAATTGAAAAATGTCCCGCAATGTCCCGGTAAAGTGTGCTAATATATAGACTGGAATTATTGGAAGCGGACAACCAGTCTTCATTTTTCCTCCACAATATTCTTATACGGCCGCCTAGGGTAGTAGCTAGGCGGCTGAATTTTATTATTTAACTCCTTAAATAATTGTTGAGATACGTATACGTATATGATATAATAATTAGTGTAAGGAGGTAAAACACAGATGAGAGGCAAGAGCCGAAAGAAAAAGTCCGATAGCAACTTCAAGATTTGGCTGACCGGAGCGCTAACGGACTTGGTTATAGGAATTATCCTACTGATTATTTCAAAGCTACTTGAGTAGCGGAGAGGGGCGAAAGCCCTTCTATAAAAATTATAACACACTCATCTGTGAAAAATCAATATGGCAGAAGCATTGAAGTATTTGGGAATCTTTTTTGTTGTTTTAGCGGTGGTAAAGTTGGGAATAGGATTGTTTTGTATGTGGAGGGAAAGCCGTGGAAGAAAAGAAGGCTAGGCCACAGGATAAGTGGGATGCAAAGGCTGGCATGGTTTCTAAGACCTATAAAGTGAAAAGAGAAGCTGCAGAGGCATTTGCGGAAAAATGCAAGGAGCAGGGAATCAGTATAGGAATAAAGTTGTCTGAGCTGATGAGCATGTATACGGAAGACAATAGGTAGAAATTCAAAAGAATGTCAATTACCTGGTTTCGGATTCTCCATCCAGACATTCCAGGTAAAAGGCGCCTTAGTGATAAGGCGTCTTTTGTTATAGAAAGAAGCCTAGATATAACAAATGGGTATTTTACAAAAATAGAACATATGTTCTATAATGAGATTACGAATAGGGAACTTATTTACCACATAACATAATAGACAAAACCAGATTATCATATTTAGCAAGATTTTCCAGTGCGGCATGTGCTATAATGTAGAAAAATGTCGGATTGGAGAGTGCGATATGGTTATATATTTTTCAAAGATTAATTTAGAATCAACAGAACTTTTGAAAATGTACCAAGAAAAAAGTCTTGATGGTATGAAAAAGAAACTTATGAATTTTTTTGAAAGTGGTGTAGTTTATGAGGTTGAAGATAGTTTTAAAAGCAATGCAGGGGAATTGCATTTTATAAAAACAAAGTATCGTCTATTTACAGGAATAAAAACAGATGAGTATGTATCGGGCACAATATACAAAACTACAGTGCTGTATTATAAAAAACTTAATACAAATACGGGAAAAATAGAACCAGGTTCCATACCAACAATTGAAGATATTAAATTTTATTTTGATGTAAATAAAGAGATTGTTGGTTTTCATACAAGACAAAGATTTGGATATCGGGAGTTTAATAGGGCTTTTGCAGGCTTAATAAATATGTGTATGGAGAAAAACGGATCTCAAATGAGATTTTCAGCTTCCCTTTACAACGAAGGAATGGAAATAAAAGAACTTGAGCGGGAATTAAAAAGTATAGGAAATATTAAAAGGTTAGAATTTAATTTTAAATTGCCTAACCCTTCTGATGATAAAATGCTGGACAAATTAAAGAATGGACTGACGGATACAGCAAAAATGATGAAAGAAGCAAATGCTCATATAGTGAGTGTGATTTTTGACTCAGATGGTAATGTTGGTTTGAATATTGATTCTTGTGAAATACGGGACAATATTGAAAGGGTAGCGCATTTAACAAAGGGAGTTTCTGATGTAGATGCCATAAAGAATGGATATGCTCGAGTTATTGCTACTGGAAAAAATGGAAAACGTTATACGACTGAAGATTGTAAACCAATTAAGAGAGAGACAATAAGTGAGTCAAGTGAGGAATTTTTTTCAGCGTGCAAGGATACTATATCAAATATTTTTAGAAAGCATCCAAAATAGGATGGAGGAGATGGGATATGGTAGAAAGAATTAAAAAATATGGTAGATATAAAGACTACTATTCTTTTTCCTGCATTGAAGTGAAAATAGCTGCCGCAATAACATTTGTTTTAATTTTTTTTCTGTTTGGATTTTTGAATTTTTACGAAAGTTTTAATATTATTGAAAGTGATATAAAAC
>CANOLZ010000156.1 GCA_947567075.1 uncultured bacterium | reverse complement strand
CCTCTATCTCATCAATGAGAGCTAAATTTTTCACATGTATACTTTCCAGCATGTTATCTCACCTCTATTCCATCAATTTCTCCAGCTTTTCTATGACTCTTTTTGTAGCTTCCATTGTTCTTACTGCACACATGATTGTATCATCCCCTGCAATGCATCCTGCAATTTCATCTAAGTGAATGGCGTCCAGGGCAGCAGCCGCAGCCATGGCCATTCCAGGCACTGTTTTTATTACTAAAATATTTTGAGCCATTTCCATGGATACAAATCCCTCTTTTAATACTCGAATATATGCCTCCTCCATAGGTTTTTTTTGCTTTTCCACAATACTATATTTTTGTTTTTTCCCCTTGACTGGAACTTTGGAAAGTTTTAATTCTCGAATGTCTCTGGATACGGTTGTCTGCGTTACGTTAAATCCAGCTTCTTTTAGCCGTCTTGCCAATTCCTCTTGTGTCTCAATATCAAACTTCTCAATGAATTCCACGATTTTCTCATGTCTTTTCTTTTTCATTTCTTATGATCCATACCCTAATCACTTAATTTTCTTCGGAGTACTTCCACAAAACTTTCTTTACTTAATTTTATCATGTTTACTTCCTGACTGGACATACCTGTGCATACCTTACTTCCATCTGTCAAAAAAGCCTTTCTATTTCCATCAAAAATAGCCTCCACACTCCCTCTGTCCATCTTTTCATCCTTTTTCACTTCTACCTGTATTTCATCTTCTGGGGACAGGATAATGCTTCTCCCGTTAAGCGTATGGGGACAAATAGGTGTAATGACAATCAACTTGGCTCTCGGATCCACAATAGGACCTCCTGCTGATAGACTATAACCTGTAGAGCCTGTTGGGGTAGAAATTATCACTCCATCTGCACTATAGGTATTTAATAATTGGTTATTTACGTAAATGTTATAATGGATAATGCGCAGACTTCCTCCCCTTGTAATGACAATATCATTCCATGCATTTCCTTGAAAAATAAAATCTTTACCTGAAAAAATGCACCCTTTTAGCATCATTCTTTTTTCAATTCTATATTCGTCTTTCAAAAGACTCTTGAGCGCTGGAATTATTTGTGCCTTTTCCACCTCTGCCAAATAGCCAAGAGTGCCTAAATTCACTCCCAAAAGAGGGATGCCTTTGTCTGCCACAGCCCCTGCTGCTTGAATTAATGTCCCATCTCCTCCAATGACAATGACACAGTCTGTGTCCTCTGGCACATCCTCCTCATCCATACAAGACGTATTTCTTGTGCATCTGCTTCCATGGGAAATTAAATATTGTTCTAACATCTTTGTTACTGTCCGATCTTTATCCTTTGCGTCATTTGTAACTACATGAAATTTTTGCATATTTTATACCCATGCCTTTCTCTGCCTTAAGCCAAGCTATCATGGGCTATGGCAACAATCTCCTCTGCTTTTTGAATATGCCCATCTCCCTCTCCCTTTTGCATGAAAAGCAAATATTCGATATTTCCTTCTGGTCCTTTCACAGGTGAATAATCAAGTCCTAACAGATCAAAACCTGTTTGATTGGCATAATTCCTTACTTTTTCTATGACTTGTATATGTACTTCTGGATCCTTTACAACTCCCTTTTTCCCAACCTTTTCTCTGCCTGCCTCAAATTGAGGTTTAATCAAACAGACGATCTGACCTTGGTCTTTTAAAAGGCAGTATGCTGGCCCTAATATTTTTAATAAAGAAATAAAAGAAACGTCTATAGATACAAAATCTACTTCGTCCTCTATATCTTCCTTAACCATATAACGGAAGTTTGTTTTCTCCATACAGATTACTCTCTCATCTTGACGGAGTCTCCATGCCAGTTGTCCATATCCTACGTCAATGGAATATACTTTTGCGGCGCCATTTTGAAGCATACAGTCGGTAAATCCCCCTGTCGAAGCCCCAACGTCCATACAAATTTTATTTTTTAATGTAATAGGAAAAACAGAGAGTGCCTTTTCCAGCTTTAGGCCTCCTCTGCTTACATATTGGAAAGGTTTCCCCTTTACCTCTATATGAAGCCCTCCTTCTTCAAAAAAGGTTCCAGCTTTTTCTTCCCTCTGGCCATTGACAAACACATTTCCTGACATGAGAATTGCCTTTGCATTTTCCCTGGATTTTGCAAAACCTTGCTTTACTAAAATAACATCCAAACGTTCTTTCCTATTCATAGCCATGTCTTTCTATCAGCCTGTAAGCTTTAGACTCTAGACAGAAGTTTGCCCCCTTTCCTTTTTATTTGTTACAAACTTACATATTGTACAATAATCTGCTTTACAATGGATTCTTTGTCAATTCCCGCTTCTCTTTTTAGTAAGTCTACGTTCCCATGTTCAATATAAGCATCCCCAATAGCTATAGGAAGTACTTTTACCGGAAGATCACTTTTTTCTACATAGGTAAGTACCTTTTCCCCAAACCCGCCGCTTAGTACATTTTCTTCCATTGTCACTATCAATTTATGTCTTCTGGCTCCTTCATAAACTGCTTCCTCATCAATGGGTTTAATGAATCGGGCATTGACAAGGCTGCAGGAGTATCCTCTTTCTTTTAGATCTTCCCTAACTTCTTTTGCTGTCTTTACCATACTGCCCACTGCAAATAGTATAATATCTTCCTCCTCGTAAAGACATTCACACTGTCCATATTCAATAGGTTTTCGAAATTCCTTCAGTTCATCATAAGCCTCTCCCCTTGGGTATCTTATTGCAATGGGAGATTGAAATTCTACAGCATATTTCATCATGTCGGAAAGCTCCCACTTGTTTTTTGGCGCCATGATGGTCATGTTTGGAATAGAAGATAAGTAAGATAAATCAAATAAACCTTGATGGGTTTCCCCATCACTTCCCACTAACCCTGCTCTGTCAATGGCAATGACAA
>CANOLZ010000155.1 GCA_947567075.1 uncultured bacterium | reverse complement strand
TCCTTGTCCTTTTCTTTCGTTTCTTCTCTTCCGTATGGGGTTTTGAGGGTGTGTGAAAAAGCCGTGAGGCTTTTTTTGCTTTTTATAGATAAAATATTTTAAGAAATATACTTCATTATAAAAAAATTTGACAAAAATTTAATTATTTTAATAAACGTATATATTTTTAAAGTTTTATATGCTATAATAAGAAAGAGATGACAATGAGACAGCATGGCTGTTAGAATAATATTTGTGAGGTGGAAGTGAATGGATACAAACATTTTACTTGAAAATGGAACCAATGAATTAGAAGTATTGGAGTTTACATTAGGCAATCATTCTTATGGAATCAACGTAGCAAAAATTACTGAGATTATTACATATCAGCCAGTAACACCTGTTCCCAATGCCCATCCTAGTATTGAAGGAATTTTCATGCCCCGAGACACAATGATTACAGCAATTGATTTGAAGAATTGTCTTCAGAGAGGAGATTCAGAGCCGGGAGGTTTATTTATTATAACGAATTTTAATAAATTGGATATTGCTTTTCATGTAGATAGTGTACTTGGTATTCACAGAGTATCTTGGACCGATATTATTAAACCAGATGTAACAGTGAATACAGTAGAAACAGGTATTTCTACTGGGATTGTAAAGTTAAATGAGAAATTGATTATTATTTTAGATTTTGAAAAGATTGTAACAGATATTAGTCCAGAGACAGGACTGAAAATGGAAGAGATAGAGATACTTGGGGAGAGAGAGAGAAATGACATACCTATTGTAATGGCTGAGGATTCTGCATTATTAAATAAATTGATTTCAGACTCTCTTACAAAAGCAGGCTATATGAACTTAACAAAGATGCAAAATGGTCAGGATGCTTATGATTATATACAACATTGTAAGGAGCAAGGAACATTAAAAGAAAATGTAGCCTGTGTCATTACAGATATAGAGATGCCTTTGATGGATGGACATAGGTTAACGAAACTTATAAAAGAAGATCCAGATACAAGAGAGATACCAGTTATTATTTTTTCCTCTTTGGTTAATGAGGAGATGAAATTAAAAGGGCAGATGTTGGGGGCAGATGCTCAGCTTTCTAAGCCTGAAATTGGTGAACTTGTAAGAGAGGTTGATAAATTAGTGTTATAATATAAAAAGTGGATCAGTTTTTTCGATCCACTTTCTTTTAGCATATATAAAAAACATTGAAAGGAAAAATGTAAGAAACGAAAAGGGCATAATTAAGTAGGAAGTGTGTAATGGAGGAGGAATATATATGGCTTCAAATAATGAAGATTATTTAGATGAATTGTTACGTTCTGTAATCGATGAAGATGCACCAGATATAATAGAAAAGCCTATGTTAAATGAGGAAGAATTGGGAAGGGAACTTGGTTCTTTGCTGGCTTCTGATTTTGATACAGAGCTGGATGAAGATACTGAGGAAGACACAGAAGAAATTGTAAAAGAGGAGAGAAAAGCGCCAGAAAAAGAAGAAGCTCCTTCTGAGGAGAAATTAGAAATACAACCTACGAATCCTACTTCAACTTCAGAGGAAACAGCTCCAGTACAAAGCTCAGATAGTGAAATTGAGGACCTATTAGGTATATTTGATGATAATTCTAAAAAAGGAATAGATGACGTCATGAAGGAAGTGAATGAACCTTCTAGTGATGAAAATGATGTTGATGATATGATTGCTATGCTTAATGAGCTAGGAAATCAGCCAGAGTCATCGAATGCTCAGGAAGAGATTTCTATGGATGAACTAGAAATAGAAGGAATAGAAGGTATAGAAGATATTAAAGATATCAAAGAACTTCCAGGAAAAAAAGAAAAGGAGAAAAAGGAATCCAAATTTTTGTCGAAAATTATTCAATTCTTCTTTGATGAGGCAGAGGAGGAAGAAGAATCTCTAGATGAAGGAAATAAGGAAACTTCAGATAAGATAGATGAAAAGAAGGAGAAAAAAGAAAAAAAGAAAAAGGAAAAGAAACCTAAAAAGGAGAAAAAGGAAAAGAAGCCAAAAAAAGAAAAGAAAAAGAAGGAAAAACTTCCAAAAGTTTCTGCTGAACCTAAAGTTCCTGAAAAGAAACTTCCTAAGGGACCAGTTATTGTCATCTTTTTATTTTTCTTATCTATCGCAGCAGCTTTAGTACTCATGCTTATGACAATTCCGCCAGCAGGGGGGTTAGCACAGGCAAGAGACAGTTATAGAGCTGGAGATTACGAAAATGCTTTCTTACAGTTTTCAGGGTTAAAGCTCGTTTCAAATACAGATAATTCAATGTACGAGGCTTCAGGTATAATTGTAAAGTTAGATCGGTTTTTGGATTCTTACCAAGAAAAGCTGCAGTTAAATAATACAACAGAAGGTTTAGATACACTCCTTCGAGGCATTGCATATTACGATAGTAAAGAAGGAATTTTAGAATCTTTAGGTTTGGGAAATTTAGCCCGGGAGAAACAAAATGCTATTGTCACAATTTTAAACAATGATTATGAAATTTCTATAGAGGAAGCAAGGGAAATTTTGTCTTTGAGTCCATTGGATTATACAGTGGAGGTTACAAAGAGAACAAATCCAGAATCTTTAAAGCGGGAAGTAATTATAGGGGTAAATCCAGAAAATAATTCCGACAATGTAGAAGGAAATGAAGAGAATGGAACAGAACCTCCAATGACTGACCAAGGGATTGTAGGAGAGGACGGAGCTATACCTGAGGAAAACAATGAATTGCCAGTAGATGAGACTGGAGAAAATCCAGAAGCAGAACAACCTATTCCAGATATGGAAAACGTTGAAGGACAAGGGGAAACATCTTCTCCAGCCCCTGTTACAGGCGATTTAAGCGGAGGCATGTCCGATGGAAATGTTTTGTATGAATTTACAGTAGATTCCAATGGAAATCAGCTTTAAGGAAGAAACCATGTAGAAATGAGGAAATTATGACAGCAATCATTGATTATGATGCAGGTAATTTAAG
>CANOLZ010000154.1 GCA_947567075.1 uncultured bacterium | reverse complement strand
GCCTTTCCACTGTAAACATATTCCTCTCCAATTTTCCTTAAATAAGAATGGTATCTCTCCTTGTATTCCGTGACTTCCATTAATTTAGAAAATAAGGGCCTCTGTGACTCAGATATACCTGTCATAGGCGTGTCAATAGGATTATTGACAGCATCTTTGGCATCCTTTGCCTGAAAGCCTCCAAAAGCTAAGTTTAAATCCCATGGAAGGATAGTGAGCTGGCCATCTTTTTCATATAAATAATAGTTGTGCTTTAAATTACTATAATAACTGTCTAAGTTTACAATGAATGTCTGGGCAGCAAAATATCGCAAGCATTGTTCCACATCAATATACTTTTCCAACTCCACTCCTGTATTTAAGTGTTCCAGGGCGTTTATAAGCCTTGTTTTATCTTGTTTCGTAATTTGAAAGGATGCATTGTTAAAAATATCTTTATAATTCTCCTCTTCCTCTCCATAGTAGACTAAGTCTGCTCCTCCCTGGGTCTCCTCCCTATTTGGTCCAAAAGGTCCTCCTCCAAATCCCATCTCACTTTCTGGCTTATAAAGCTGTCCATAGTCTAGTCCATACACCCTTTGTGCAAATGCCTCTTCCATTCCTTCAATTGCCAAATATAACCCCCACTTTTCCCCATTAATGGAAATATTGGCAAAACATGTATAGGGGGCTGCCACGCCCATATATTGAAAAATATCATAGGCTATATATTCTTTTACATAAGTTTTATCGCAAAAAATATTATTTAATACTAATTTGTCTAATCCCTCCATAGTCTGTCCCTTTTGGTAATGGTCAAACTCTATTTTGAAACTATATCGATCTGAATCGCTGGATGCAACTTGACTTAAACTAGTATTTCCCTTTGTACGCAAGGCAACATTATAGTACATTTCCCCATTAATCTCCACATGGCAGTTTACATACTCTTCTGCTAAAGGATTTTCTAACAGCTCCTGAAATCTCTCCTCATCTATAACAACATTTACATCCATAACCTGTCCTTCTGCAAACAGATTTTCATAAGAAACATTCTCTCTGGCAAAGGTCTCTTTTATTTCCCCTGGTCTAAGAAAAAGAAAGATAGAAATTCCTCCTGCCACTATGAGCATTGCTGCAACAATCCACGGCAAATATTTACTCGTACTCATCCCATATAATCTCCATGATAGCTCACAAGTACTGCATTGCTTACTCCTACTAGTTTTCCAATATGATTCACAAATTCACATTCCCCATCTTTTAACCGAACCTCAACAGTAAGTTCAATGCCCGTAGAGGAAACCGTTTTGGATTTTAATAGAGATTTTTTTACTTTTTCTTTTAATTGTTCCCATACATGGTGTTCTGTTTCATCATTTTCACAATGTATAATCATTAAATAAGGATTGTAGCTCACCTTGCGATTGACAAAAAGAATTAAAATAATGCCAATAAAAAGGGAACTATATACGGCCAAAGGAATTAATCCAGCTCCAATGACAATTCCAACCCCAATAGCCCAAAAAAGATAGGCAATATCCATAGGTTCTTTTATAGCCGTACGAAAACGAACAATTGACAATGCTCCCACCATACCAAGAGAGAGGACAACATTGGAAGTAACCGCTAAAATAACCAAGGTAGTTATAAGGGTCAAGGCTATTAAAGACACCCCAAAATTAGCAGAATACATAATTCCATGAAATGTTTTCTTATATACAAAGAAAATAAAAAGACCTAGGGCAAAGGCTACAACCATGGCAATGATAAGATCCATGGGAGAAAAGGTAACTGCCTTTTCTAAAAATGATGATTTAAAAATATCTTGAAACGTCATAACATCCTCCATTCTTCTGCACTCTCTAAATAAAAATAGGTATTCTTTCCTCTTTTATCCATAAATTCTGCACCTGGCATATTTTGAAAAAGCCTGGGCATGCCTTGAATTCGTTTGAATCATGTCTTGTATAAGAGCTGGAAGAAAGGCATCATACTTTACTTCCATTAAAATTTCTCCTGGATTTGTTTCCACACCTGGATTTCTTTTAAAGAAATTTGTGTCATAAATACCTGTTTTTATTTCTGTATCAAAGGTTACCCTCACATTTCCCGGTCCATAAATATAAGGTTCCCTCTTATACTCCACAATGGTTTTTGGTTTTAACTGCTGGAATTTCATCTTTGCATAAAATTCCCACAACAATTCTTCTTTCTTTTCCATAAGGAAGTCTATATCTCCCTTACATATCTTCTCACATTCTTCCTTTGAGAGACTCACAGATCTTTTCTCACATAATCCTCTTACTTTCCTTTTCTTCTCCAAACGGATAAAATGGCAGTCTTCATTATAGTACCTGAAACGAAATTTTTCTCTTACACTGATTCCATTCCATTTATCTAAGAGAACCTTATTATCAAAATTGTCAAAGTAGAGACTTCGAATATAATACCATCCATCTTCCTTTACATGAATATCTTTCTCTGCTACCGTCTCTAATCTTCTGCGAATCGTATAATAATCCTCAAAACATAAAGGAATTTTATATTCATGGCGAAATTTTCCCTCTCTTTTCAACTTCCTTCCTCCTTTCCATTTTTCCTGTTCTTTCTTACAAAGTATAAAAAAGGAATATGAGTATTTTGTGAATAGACTTTGATGATTTTGTGTTTTCCATTTCATGCAGAAATATCCAACATATTTTTCGTTTCTCTTCTCATACTAAAAGAAAAAGGAGTGGAAAAAATGACTGAAAATAAGAAAGACATAGAAAAATCCAATTATCCTCTGGATCAATTTCCAGATCAGTTTGATATAACGAAAGCTTGTTCTACTACAGACTGCACTGGCCTCATTCCATCTGCTATTCAAGATGAAGCAGAACTAGACTCTTATAAAGATCTTTATCCTTTTGAGGCAAAGGCAGTACGTGAGAAGAAAAAAGAAGATATTTTTTAAGAGAATGCCTGGGGCAGAGGGTTTTCTACACATCCTTCCTCTTCGCCCC
>CANOLZ010000153.1 GCA_947567075.1 uncultured bacterium | reverse complement strand
ACTCTGTAATGAATGGAATATTAAAAACTTGGATGGAACGCCTTATAACTATACCACTCACGCATATAGGCATACGCTTGCATCAGATCTCTATCAAAATTACAATGTTCCGATTGCAACAATTCAGAAAGCTGTACTGGGACATAAGGATTTACAAATGACACTTTCTTATGTAGAGCGTCCTGATGAATTTAAGAAAATGCAAGAGGATAAATACATAGAAAAAACTGGGGAGGTCAAACTTTCAAAGTGGTTAAAGGATAATCTTCGTGGACAGGTACTTTCTAACGGAATATGTGGTCAGCCTACAAATCTTGGGAAATGCCCTGCGATGGATGCCTGCCTTACCTGTGAATATTTTAGGACATCTAAAACGTTTTTACCTGCTTTGAAAAATCAGCTTGATATGATTAAAAGCCGCTTGCCTATATATGAGGCTAATAACTACCTAGTAAATATAGAAAGAGCAAAAGAGCAAATTGAAATACTTAAAAACCTACTTGAAAGATTGGAGGAATGATATGTCAGCATTAAAAAAGATAAAAGAAATACCTGTATTTGATATTCCTAAGATATATCAAGACGATAAATGGGATATTACTTCATGGGATAAATATAAAGACTCTCATAGAAAAGGAAAAAGTGATTGGAGATTAAGTTCATCTTCTACAGATCACAAGTTTGATTTTAGCCTTATGAAAAACGACTACATAAGAGAAGAAATGAAGTGTATTTGTTATATCTTTTATGAAGAAAAAGATGTTTGTTTGACCACATTTTCAAATTACTACAAGGCTTTTCAAGTATTAGCTGAGTATGTAAATAGTATAGACAAAGCCTCTATACTTGATGTGAAAGCTCCAGGCTATGAGCATTTCCTTACTCAAAAAGAAATAAAAGTATCAGATAAGAATACGCCTAAAATAGAAAAAGGAAGATGCCTGCATTTCCTTACTATTTCACAAGAAGAATTACAGAACTATCACACAAAAGATATTCCTGAACGAAAGAAACTTATCTGGCACGCTGATAAACTTCCTTGTAAAAGGGGATTGTCTGGAAGTCGAAACTTAGATTTTAGAGATATAGAAGATGAAGAGTTTAGAAAACTTGCACAGGATTTTTGTTACGCTTTATTGTCACTGGTATCTTTTCAAGCTGTTTATACTTATTTAAAATCAGTAAAAACCTTTTTAGGGTGGCTTACGAGCCACCCAGAGATAACTCATCTTGATCAGGTTGATAGGGATTTGATAGAAGATTATTTCTTATATTTAAGAGCAGAAAGTGGTTTTTCAGGAAACACTGCAAATACCCATATACTTTATTTAAAAAAATTCTTTGAATGGGGACAGCTTTTTAGAATAGAGTATATGCCTAAACGAACTTTAATCCTTGCTCAAGATTATGCTTTTAAAACTCAAAAAGATAGCAGATATTTAACGGATGCGGAGATGGAAGGTATTTATTCTGTTATACCTAAAATGCCGACAACTTACGCAAAGATAGTCTATCTTTTGATTTTTACAGGAATGAGAATTTCAGAAGCCTTACATCTTCCAGTAGATTCATTAACAAAGTCTTCTGATGGAAAATATCTTTTAACCATCCATCAATATAAGACTGAAAAAGACTATGTAAAACTACTTGCTGAAAGTCCTGCAAAAGTTATTCTTAGTGAGATTGAAAGAAATAAGAAGCGTTTTCGTGATGTGAAATATGTATTTGTTTCCGATAAAAACAAGCCTATTTCGGCAAGTGTAATCAATAATAATTTAAACATGGCACTTAAAGAGAATAACATTAAAGGGCGTGATGGAAAGATTTTGCACTGCACCACCCATATGTTTAGAGCAACATTTGCTACGAAACTGATAAGTAATGGCAAAGAGCCTGAATTAGTTGCTAAATTATTAGGGCAAACAACATTACATTCTCTTAGCCACTATGCGGCGATAAGACCTAAAGCAGTTAAAGAACAGCTTGCTCCAAGAATAAAAAAAGATGACATTATTATTTCTAACCTCTGGAAAACAGGAGATGCAAAAGAAGAAATCCCAGAAACTGCGATTCCTTTATGTAATGGTTTTTGTTGCAAGCAAATAGATACAGGAATTTGTAAAAAAGCAAATACCTGCCTTAACTGCCCGATGTTTATACCAAGCATACAGTTTATCAGCAGCTATATGATACAGCTTCAAGAAGTAGAAGCCACAATCGCTATTGCTAAGAATTGCGGATACACAAAAATTCTTAAAAACTGTATGGAGACAAAAAAGATTTTGGAAGATATTATTAAAAGATTGGAGGAGAAAAGGAATGAGTAAAAATATTAGTGGACTTAAAAAGAGAAACGAGGAGTTAAGCGCACAAAAAGAGGCGGCTTTAAAGAAAGCACTTGATAAACTTCATCGTTCTGGAATCAAATTTTCCATAGCACAGCTTTGTAAAGAGGCTGGTGTTAGTAGGCAATTTCTACATAACCATAAAGACTTATTGGATTTGGTTTATAAATACACATCCACCACTTCAAGGTCTGGTACAAGAAACAAAGATTCGATAGAAACGCATATAAGTATGCTTAAAGCTACGATTAGAGAGAAAGACAGAGAAATTGCACGAGTGAAAAAAGAATATGAATGTAATGAAAATTACAAGAAAAAGTATGATGAAGCATTGCTAAAAATCAAAGAATTAGAAATGCAGTTAGAAGAAGCATATTCTATGAATCTTCCAACAACGTTATAATCAAGCAATGCTTTAGCACATAGTGCTACTGATAAGGCGAGCCAAAAAGCTTGCCTTATCATATTTGTATCTCGATTACAGGAAACTGATAAAACATCGAAAATAGGCAGAAATGCAGAAATTAAACCACTTAACACCGTGTTACCGTCCACACGGTAAAAACGCCTGTTTTATGCGGATTTAGAGGGATGTCGTCCAGTTATTAACACAAACCTCCTGATTTTACAAGCCGGGATCAGACGCATAGCGTCACGCATTTCTGAATCCCGGCCTGTTTCCGTTATCGTTTTTTCACATCTGCCGTATCTCATTTTTCAGCATACGCTTGATT
>CANOLZ010000152.1 GCA_947567075.1 uncultured bacterium | reverse complement strand
ATAATCATATACCTTGTTTGTATATTTTTTGGCAATCTCTTTCGTCCTATCCATAGAACCAGTATCTACAATAATGATTTCATCCATGAGATCTACAACAGAATTAAGACATCTTTCCAAAATCTTTTCCTCATTTTTCACTATCATACATAGACTAATTTGGATCATAAATCTCCTCCTGAACCATTTCCGTGAAAAAATTAAGGGGAGTCACTTCTTTGTGCCCCCCTTCATGTTTATTAAGAGGGCGCCTCATTTATGGAGACGTCCTCTTCTATTTTACAAGTATTTCTTTAATTGTTCAACCTTATCAAGCTTTTCCCAAGGCAAATCTAAATCATTTCTTCCAAAATGTCCATAAGCTGCTGTCTGTCTGTAAATAGGTCTGCGCAAATGTAACATTTCTATAATGCCCGCTGGACGTAAGTCAAAATTTTCTCGGATAATTTCAACTAATTGATTATCTGAAATTTTTCCTGTTCCAAAAGTATCTACCATAATGGAAGTAGGATAGGCTACTCCAATAGCATATGAAAGTTGAATTTCACATTTATCGGCAATACCAGCCGCAACTATATTTTTTGCAACATAACGAGCCGCATAGGCTGCCGAACGATCTACCTTTGTACAATCCTTTCCAGAAAAAGCGCCGCCGCCGTGACGGGCATATCCCCCATAAGTATCTACAATAATCTTACGTCCTGTTAATCCTGAATCTCCCCTAGGGCCCCCAATGACAAATCTCCCTGTAGGATTAATAAAAAATTTAGTCTTATTATCAATAAGTTCTTTAGGAAGTATGGGATCAAATACATATTTTTTAATATCTTCGTGGATCTTCTCCTGACTTACATCTGGGTCATGCTGGGTAGATAGAACAACTGCCTCAAGACGTATTGGCTTTCCACTCTCATTATACTCTACAGATACTTGACTCTTTCCATCTGGCCTTAAATATGTCAATGTTTTATCCTTGCGGACTTTTGTTAATTGTGCAGCCAATTTATGGGCTAGAGAAATTGGGTAAGGCATATATTCCTCCGTTTCATTTGTTGCATATCCAAACATCATTCCCTGATCCCCTGCACCTATCGCAGAAAGCTCTGCATCAGACATTTTCCTTTCTTTTGACTCCAGAGCCTCGTCTACTCCCATGGCAATGTCTGTAGACTGCTCGTCCAATGCTACCATGACCGCACATGTATTAGCGTCAAATCCGTATTCAGATTTTGTATAGCCAATCTCTGCCACTGTCTCTCTAACAATCTTTTGGATATCTACATAGGCGCTTGTAGTAATTTCTCCCATAACCACAACTAAACCTGTCGTCGTGCATGTCTCACATGCGACTCTGCTCATTGGATCTTGTTCCATTAGTGCATCTAACACAGCATCTGAAATTGCGTCGCACATTTTGTCTGGATGCCCTTCTGTTACTGACTCTGAAGTAAACAATAATTTTTCCATTTTTTGTTCTCCTTTTCAACAGTTATTCTATTTCATTTCATAAAGCTTATTTATATATAAATAAATAATACATAAAGACTCTCCTTTTTTGGAAAGTTTCTCCCCCATAGGGATACTTGCTTCTATTTCCAGTGAAACAAAAAAATCCGCTATAAGCGGACTTGATAAATAGTACATTCAAATCCTCTTATTGTTCGAATTGTCCTAAATAAGACAACATTGTTCGCTCAGGCTGGCACCTTCCTTGCGGGGTTGCCGTGACTTCATAGATCCTTTGTATCTCCATCACTCTGAATAAGAGAAATATAAATATATTCATTTTTTTATTATAGTAAGCATATATCATTTTATGATACTTGTCAAGTAAAAATAAAAATATAGTCTTTTACAAAGAAAACCTACTTTTCTCTATAAGTTTTCAAGAAAGTACATTGACATTGTTCGAGAACATTCTTATAATTCTATTATACGATTACATAAGGAGGGAAATGTAATGAAACGAGTATCTACAACAGATTTGGTTCCCGGCATGGTCACCTATGAGGATGTTTATACCTACAATGATCAGATGATTCTGCCTAAAAACACAGTGTTAACTGATAAAATGATTACTCGCCTTGAATTTTATTCTATTTTAAGCATCCGAATAAAAGAAGACGGAGAAAAAATTCCTGTTACTGAAGACTCTACCTATTCCGAAAAGATTAAATCTACAGAGGAATTTAAAAAATTTGAAGAAAGTTTCTTTGAAAATGTAGATTCTCTTGAAAATGAAATGAATGATATTGTCAGTAAAAATACTCCTATTAATCCTACAGAAATGTTAAAGAAAACAACAGATCTTATACCAGATACAGTAACTACTTTCCATGTTTTTGACATGCTTCATAATATGCGTCAATATGACGACTTTACTTATACCCATTCTGTTAATGTAGCTCTAATCTGTAATGTTTTTGGCAGATGGCTGCGTTTTAGTCAAAACGATATAGAAACTTTAACTTTATGCGGCCTACTTCACGACATTGGAAAGCTCATAATTCCTGATGAGGTGATTACAAAGGCAGATATTCTCACAGACGAGGAGTTTAAACTGGTAAAGAAACATGCTTTTGAAGGTTACCGGGTTTTAAAGGGCAGGAATCTTGACGAAAGTGTGAGCAATTCAGCCCTTATGCACCATGAGCGTTGTGATGGCAGCGGTTACCCCCTTGGACTTACTGGCCCCCGCATTAAAGACTTTGCTAAAATTGTTGCTATTGCTGACGTATACGACGCCATGACTTCTAAAAGAGTATATAGGGGACCCTTATGTCCATTTAAAGTCATTGAAATTTTTATTGAAGAAGGACTACAAAAATACGAAGCAAAATATATTTTAACTTTTTTGAATCAAATTACCAATACGTATATTCATAACCGAGTGCGTCTCACTAATGGCCAGGAAGGGGATATTGTCCTCATCAACCAGTTGGATATTGCCCGTCCCATTGTAAAATGCGGAAACGAATTTGTCAACCTTGCTGAACGCAGAGAGCTTCATGTGGAGGCCATTTTATAAAAGAAAGAAGGAAGAGTTCTTCTCCTCCTTCTTTCTTCTTTTTTCTTACTTTTTCTTAATATAAGTCCGTTTAAACGTTCTCTTTGACTCTATAGCTACGGGAAACTTAGATTGTTCATTTAACCATATAAGTCCGTTTTCAATATACGAAGGTATACTATAACTA
>CANOLZ010000151.1 GCA_947567075.1 uncultured bacterium | reverse complement strand
CTTATTTCCCTTATTATTGACGGAATTATAGCAGGAGTGGGAGGAATTTTAACCTTTCTGCCCAATATTTTTATTCTCTTTTTGGCTCTGGCTGTTTTGGAAGACAGCGGCTATATGTCCAGAGTCGCTTATGTGATGGATGGAATTATGGGAAGAGCTGGCTTGTCTGGGAAAGCTTTCCTGCCCATGATTCTTGGCTTTGGGTGTACGGTTCCTGCTATTATGGCTACAAGGGCTTTGGAAAAACAGGAAGATCGGTTAAAAACAATGCTTGTAGTCCCCTTCATGTCCTGCTCTGCCAGACTGCCTATATATATATTGTTTGCTGGCATGTTTTTTGAGAAATATTCTGCTTTGGCGGCATTTTCCATGTATGGGATAGGAATGGCAGCAGCTGTCCTTGTTGCCCAAATTTTGCATAAATGGGAGGGGGGAGAGGCAAAAAATCCCCTTCTCATAGAACTTCCAGAATATAAGAGGCCTAATGCCAGGACAATTTGGATTTATGTGTGGAATAAGCTGAAAGATTATTTGACAAAGGCAGGAACAACTATTTTTCTTGCATCTATACTGATATGGGCAGTGTTAAATTTTGGGCCTTCAGGTATGATAGAAGATCCCTCCCTTAGTTTTGGGGCTTCCATTGGAAAACTTCTTGTGCCAGTTATGGCGCCGGCAGGCCTTGGCATGTGGCAGATTGTCGTGGCCCTCATTTCAGGCATATCAGCAAAAGAGGTCGTTGTCTCCAGTTTTGCCGTTCTTTTTGGAGGGGCCAATGCCCATTCCCCTGAGGGGATGGATAGGCTGGCAGAGGCTGTCAGGAACATAAATCCAGGATTTGGCCCTATAAACGCCTATGCTCTTATGTTGTTCTGCCTTCTGTACACCCCTTGTATAGCAGCCATTGCAACAATAAAAAAGGAAAGTGGCTCTTGGAAATTTACAATAGGAACCATTGTTTTTCAGCTTCTTTTTGCATGGACAGCAGCTGTCCTTGTGTACCAGGTTGGAAGCTTGATTCTTCCATAAAAAGATAATAGAGAAAAAGGAGAAAGAAAGAGTGAGCACAGTTAGAACAAGATTTGCCCCAAGTCCAACAGGGAGGATGCATGTAGGAAATTTAAGAACAGCCCTATATGCCTATTTAACTGCAAAACATGAGGGAGGGGACTTCCTCCTTAGAATTGAGGATACAGACCAGGAAAGACTTCTTGAAGGGGCAGTAGACATTATATATCGTACATTGAAGAGGACAGGACTGATTCATGATGAAGGCCCTGATAAGGAAAAGGGATTTGGTCCATATGTGCAAAGCGAACGCCAGAGGAAAGGAATTTACCTAGAATATGCCAAAAAGCTCATTGAAAAAGGAAAAGCTTATTATTGCTTTTGCGACAAGGAGCGTCTTGGAAGTTTAAAGGAAAAGGAAATTGCCCTTTATGATAAGCACTGTCTGTCTTTATCTAAAGAGGAAGTAAAAGATAATTTAGACAAAGGGAAACCTTATGTCATTAGGCAGAACAATCCAAGGGAGGGATCAACGACTTTTCACGACGAAATATATGGGGATATAACAGTAGATAATACAGAATTAGACGATATGATTTTAATAAAGTCTGACGGTTATCCTACGTATAATTTTGCCAATGTTGTAGATGATCATCTCATGGGCATTACCCATGTGGTGCGGGGAAATGAATATTTATCTTCCTCTCCAAAGTACAACCGTCTATATGAAGCCTTTGGATGGGAAGTGCCTGTTTACATCCACTGCCCATTAATTACCGATGAGGAACACAAGAAATTAAGCAAGCGTTCTGGACATGCTTCTTATGAAGATCTCATAGAGCAAGGTTTTTTAACAGAGGCTGTTGTAAATTTTGTCGCTCTTTTAGGATGGAGTCCAAATAGCAATAAGGAAATTTTTTCCTTGAAGGAGCTCATAGAGGAGTTCGACTACCATCATATAAGTAAATCTCCAGCTGTTTTTGATTATACGAAGTTGAAATGGATGAACGGGGAATATTTAAAAGCCATGGATATGGAGGATTTTCATTCTATGGCAGAACCTTATATAAAAGAAGTTGTGACAAAATATGATACAAGAAAAATAGCAGCTTTGGTAAAGTCCCGTATTGAGATTCTCCCTGATATAAAGGAGCAGATTGACTTTTTTCAGGAATTGCCTTCCTATAATACCAACCTCTATGTCCATAAAAAGATGAAGACAAATGAAGAGACATCTTTGGAAGTGCTAAGGGAGTTAAAGCCTCTTTTGGAGGAAGAGGAAGACTACAGCAATGATGCTCTTTATGCCTTGTTATCTTCTTATGTGGAGAAAAAAGGATGTAAAAACGGCTATGTAATGTGGCCAGTAAGAACAGCCGTTTCTGGCAAACAAGTAACAGCAGGAGTGGCAACGGAAATTATGGAGATACTTGGAAAGGAAGAGTCTTTAAAAAGAATAGAAAAAGGAATTCAATTATTAGAAGGAAAGGAGACTGCTTATTGAACAATCAAGGACAAGAGGAAGCCATTCGCCATTATAAAGGCCCCTGCATGGTCATTGCACCTCCTGGTTCAGGGAAGACCTATGTGATTACAAAGAGAATACAATATTTAATAAAAAAGTACAAAGTAAGTCCAGAGAATATATTAGTCATTACCTTTACAAAGGCGGCTGCCCTTGAGATGAAGGAAAGATTTTTACAAGCCATGGAAGGAGCTTATGGGCCAGTGACATTTGGAACTTTTCACGCTGTATTTTTTCAGATTCTAAAACATGCTTATCATTATGGCAGAGAGGATATTTTAGGAGAAGATGAAAAAAGCCAGATATTTCGAGAGTTAACCCAGTTTTATGACTTTGGGGGAGAAGATGGGGAAGAATGGGCACAAAAACTCATGGCAGAAATAAGCTGTTTTAAAAACTCAGGAAAAAGCCAGGAAGAATACCAGCCAGCTTCAGCAGAAAAACAGCTGTTTGACGAAATATATGACAAGTATGAGAAGAAATTAAGGAAAATGGGAAAACTGGATTTTGACGATATGCTTCTTCAGTGTCAGGAACTTTTTACAAAAAGAAAAGATATCCTTTCCCTTTGGCAAAATAGATTTTCCTTCATTCTTATTGACGAGTTTCAAGATATAAACCCTGTCCAGTTTCAAGTCATTTCCATGTTAGCAAAACCAGAAGACAATCTTTTCATTGTAGGAGACGACGATCAGTCTATCTATGGC
>CANOLZ010000150.1 GCA_947567075.1 uncultured bacterium | reverse complement strand
ACAGTATGCTTTATGGATTTTGTGAAAGGGGAGGAGATAAGAAAAAGGAATTGGAAGACTATTTAAAAGAAATGTTAGAAAGCAATCATTACAAGGCAGTAAACGTGAAAATATTTGATGATTTTGAAAAATATATAAAACGCTTAGATTCCCTGAAAAATCAAGAAAATGAACAAAAGGAAGGAAAAAATGTACTTGCCCTTTTGCTTTCCTTGTCTATTTAATATCTATATCGAAATTTAAAAGAAGGAAGAAGAAATGCGTCAAATAACTATCACTTCCAAAGAAGAAGGACAACAGCTGTTGAAACTCTTGTCCAAATATTTGAAAGAAGCTCCCAGCAGCTTTTTACACAAAATGCTTCGAAAAAAAAATATTACCTTAAACGAGAAAAAAGCAACGGGAAAAGAAAAAGTAAAAGAAGGGGATAAGGTGACTTTGTTTCTCAAAGAAGAAACCATTGAAAAATTTTCTGGGAAACAATCTTTTTCTTTTCCCTATAAAAAATTAGACATTCTTTATGAAGATGAGCAAGTTCTCTTTGTCAATAAACCCCCAGGAATGCTTAGCCAAAAAACAAAGGAAGGGGATATTTCCTTAAATGAATATGTCCTAGGTTATTTGCTAAACACAGGGCAAATAGAGGAAAACTCCCTAGATTATTTTCGTCCTTCTGTATGTAACCGATTGGATAGAAATACAAGTGGCATTGTTCTTTGTGGCAAAACAATACAAGGCCTTCAAAAAATGGCAGAGCTATTACAGGAAAGAAGAGTGAAAAAATATTACCGATGTGTTGTCGATGGAACCCTTTATGAAAAGGGACAACTCAAAGGATATTTGTTCAAAGATGAGAACAAGAAAGCGTTTATAGAAAAGGAATCTAGAAAGGGACTCAAATATATTGAGACATCCTATTATCCTATTCTTGTAAAAGAAAAGGAAACTTTACTGGAAGTAGAGCTTATAACAGGACGGTTCCACCAAATCAGGGCCCATTTGGCCCATATAGGCCATCCCATATTAGGGGATCCAAAATATGGACAAAAGGAAAAAAACAAAGATGCCCTGAAAAAATATAAGGCAAAGGGACAAATGCTTCATGCATATCGTTTGGAAATGCCTTATATGGAGGAGGAGCTTTGGTCTCCTTTATCCAAAAGAGTTTTTCTTGCAAAAGAGCCTGCTTCCTTTTACCGGTGGATGGAGGGATAAGGAATGGCAACCTGGAAATCTAGAGGGCTTAGAGGCTCTGGTTTTGAAGATCAGATAAACAGAACAAATGAAAAATACAGGGAAAAGGGTCTTGCCCTCATCCAAAAGGTGCCAACTCCCATTACTCCTATTCGCATTGATAAAGAAAACCGACATATCACGTTGGCTTATTTTGAACAAAAAAGTACTGTGGATTATATTGGCGCTGTTCAAGGGATTCCTGTCTGCTTCGATGCCAAAGAATGTAGCTTAGATACTTTTTCCTTAGGAAATATCCATGAACATCAAGTTCAGTTTATGGAAGAATTTGAAAGACAGCAGGGAATTTCCTTTTTGCTCATTTATTATACAAAAAGTGAAAAAACCTATTACCTTCCTTACAGGAATATAAAAAAATTCTGGGAAAGGGCAAAAAAGGGAGGAAGAAAAAGCTTTCGGTTAGAAGAATTGGGGGAAGATTATGTTTTGAAAGAAAAACAAGGAATCTTCGTCCCTTATTTAGATATGATCCAGAAAGATTTGGATGAAAGAGGAGACGTTGACAAGGAATGAAAACTATTCTATAATGGGGATAGTTTATCAAATTATCACTTTACTATAAGAAAGGAAAGGGATATGGGAAAACAAATAATACATACACCAGAAGGAGTTCGAGATATTTATGGGGAAGAGTATGACAAAAAATCCTTATTGGAAGATAAGCTCCATCACTGCCTAAAATCTTATGGCTATCATGACATTCAAACCCCTACCTTTGAATTTTTTGATGTATTTTCCAGCAGAATTGGAACCATTCCCTCTAAGGAGTTATATAAATTTTTTGACAAAGAGGGAAACACCTTAGTTCTTCGCCCAGATTTTACCCCGTCCATTGCCAGAGCAGCTGCCAAATATTTTATGGAAGAGGAGCTTCCCCTGCGCCTTTGTTATAAAGGAAATACTTACACAAACCATATAAGCTATCAAGGTCTATTAAAAGAAACGACCCAGATTGGGGCAGAACTTATGGGAGATCCCTCTCCAGAAGGAGATGGGGAGCTTATTTCCCTAGTAATTGCCTGCATGAAAGCAGCTGGAATAGAAGAATTTCAAGTAAGCATAGGTCAGGTAGAATTTTTCAAAGGTATTTGTGAGGAAGCTGGGATGGATGAGGAGGATGAACAAAATATAAGAGAGAAAATTTCCAATAAAAACTATTTTGCAACAGAAGAAATATTAGAGCAATTAAAAATAAAGAGCCATATAAAAGAAGTGATTTTACAAATTACGGATTTTTTTGGATCCATTGAAAAAATGAAAGAGGCCAAAGCTCTTGTCCATAATGCCCGTTCCAAAGAGGCAATCTGCCGACTGGAACAGTTATATGAAGCCCTCCTCGTTTATGGGGTTGAAAAATATGTGACTTTTGACTTAAGTATGTTGAGTAAATATAATTATTACACAGGCGTCATTTTTAAAGCATATACTTACGGGGTTGGAGACGCTGTAATGAAAGGTGGAAGATATGATAAGCTTTTAACAGAGTTTGGAAAAAATGCTCCAGCTATTGGCTTCACAATTCTTGTGGATACTCTTTTATCAGCTATTGACAGACAAAAAATTTCTCTTCCTGGCTTCTTTGAACAAAAGGGTATTCTTTATCCAGAAAGGATGTGGAAGGAGGCGATTTCCATGGCCAAAGAGCTTAGGGCAAAGGGAGAACGAATAGAATTAATAAAGGAAAGAAAAGGAAAAGAAAAAAAAGATTATATAAGTTTTGCAATGAGAAACCAAATAAGTGAAATGTATTGTATGAAAGAAAAAGAATGGTGGAAGACAGAGGAATGAAGAGATATTTGACCTTCGCCCTTGGAAAAGGGCGTTTGGCAGAAAAAACACTGGAAATGTTAGAAAAAATCGGCATTTCATGTGAAGAAATGAAAGATAAAACATCTAGAAAACTAATTTTTGTAAACGAACCTTTAAAGCTTCGGTTTTTCCTGGCAAAAGGTCCTGATGTTCCTACCTATGTAGAATATGGAGCTGCTGATATTGGT
>CANOLZ010000149.1 GCA_947567075.1 uncultured bacterium | reverse complement strand
TGGATAAAAAGAAACGGGAGCAGACTCAGAAAAAAATTGATGAATATACAGAGAAATGTTTTGCCACTATTCCAAAAGGGGCATCAGACTATGAAAAAGTAAAGGGGGTTTATGAATACTTAATTCTCCACACAGATTATGAACTTAATGCGCCAGATAATCAGAACATATGCAGTATATTTTTAAATGGCAAGACAGTATGTCAAGGGTATGCCAAAGGAACCCAGTATTTGTTAAATAGGCTTGGGGTATTTTGCACCTTAGTAGATGGATATGGGAAAAATAATGAACGTCATGCGTGGAATTTGGTAGAGGTAGATGGGGAATACTATTATGTCGATACTACATGGGGAGATGCTTCTTATACTATAGGAGAAGGGGATGATGGATTGGCACAAAGAATGCCGGAAATTAGTTATGATTATTTATGTATGAACGATGAACAACTTTTTAAAACCCATGTAATAGATTCTATGTTGGAAATTCCTCCATGTAATTCTCTGTCAGCCAATTATTATGTAAGAGAAGGGCTTTATTTCACCCAAGTTGATGAAACCCAGCTCAAACAATGTTTTGAAAAAGCATATGAAGAAGGAAAGGAAAGCATTACTCTAAAATGTGCCGACAGGGAAGTATATGAGAAGATGCAGTCGTTTCTCGTGGAAGAAAATAGGATATTTGATTTTATGCCCACAAGTGAAGGAGTAGAATTTTTAAGAACAGATGAAACTTGTATCTTAATTTTTTATTTGGTATAATGAATACATATGATAAAAACTCATAAGACGGATTTACATACAAGAAAAATCCGTTGAGACATTGTATATGGAAGATGGCGTGAAGAATATATTTTTTTCCATTGCGTACAAAGTATGCTTTGCAAATATTGCGCTTGCGCCCACATTCCCATTTTTTAAGATTGGAGGATTTTATGGCACAGGATAGCAAAAATAATTATGTATTACAAGGAAGCGATCTGGGGAGAGTGCAGATTGCAGACGATGTGGTAGCGATTATTGCAGGGCTGGCAGCCACGGAAGTAGATGGGATTGCAGCCATGTCTGGGAATATTACGAATGAGTTGATGAGCAAAGTTGGGATGAAAAACTTAAGCAAAGGGGTTAAAGTGGATGTAGTGGAAGGCGTGGTGACTGTAGACTTGGCCATTACTATGGAGTATGGATATAACATTCCTACTACTTGTAAAAAAGTACAGGATAAAGTGAAAATGTCTATTGAGAACATGACAGGATTGGAAGTGGCAGATGTAAATATCCGTATTGCGGGAATTGAGATGGATAAACGGTAAATGGATTAGAGAAAAATGACAGCCCGACAGTGGGAAGGCACTGCCGGGCTTAGAGTGTTTTCTATTCATACAAAAAGGAGATCAAGATGAACAGGAGAGAATTGCGGGAGCATACATTTAAGCTAGTATTCCATCTGGAATTTCATGAGCTGGAAGACATGCCTATACAAGTTCAGTATTATTTCGATGATCTGACAAAAATAGAAGAAGAAGACAGAGAACGGATTAAAAAGAGATACCAAGATATTGAATGCAGATTGGGGGAGATTGATAAGAAAATTTCTGCCGTGGCCAAAGGCTGGACGTTGGGAAGAATGGGAAAGGTAGATTTAAGCTTAATTCGTTTAGCAGTGTATGAAATGCTTTATGACGAAGAAGTGCCTGTAGGAGTGGCCATTAATGAGGCAGTGGAATTGGCAAAGATTTTTGGTCAGGATGGCTCCTCCTCTTTTGTCAATGGACTTTTGGCAAAAGTATTATCCTTGGGTGAGCCTCTAGAAAGGAATGGGATTTAGGGTGAAAAACGTCTATTCTGTAGGCCAAGTGAATTCTTATATTAAAAATATGTTTACCCAAGATTTTATGCTCCAAAATATTTATGTAAAAGGAGAGGCATCCAATGTAAAATATCACTCTTCTGGACATATTTATTTTACATTAAAAGATGCCAAAGGAGCCATGGCATGTGTGATGTTTGCAGGTAATCGAAAAGGTCTTTCCTTTCAAATGAAAGAAGGACAAGAGATTATTGTAGGTGGAACAATTGATGTATATGAAAGAGATGGAAAATATCAGCTTTATGCCTATAAAATTCAGTTAGACGGCGAGGGGCTTCTCTATGAGCGGTATGAGCAGTTAAAAAGGGAACTAGAAGAAATGGGAATGTTTGCAAAGGAATATAAACAAGAAATTCCCTTGTTTATTCAAAGACTTGGAGTAGTAACAGCAAAAACAGGAGCGGCAATTCAAGATATTATTCAAATTTCCACAAGAAGAAACCCCCATGTCCAAATTATTTTATATCCAGCAAAAGTGCAGGGGGAGGGGGCTTGTGAAAGTATTATTCAGGGGATCCGGGCATTGGAGCATATAGGAGTGGATGTCATTATAGTGGGAAGAGGGGGAGGTTCTATAGAAGACTTATGGGCTTTTAACGAGGAAGGGGTTGCAAGGGCAATTTTTGACTGTACCATTCCTATTATTTCAGCAGTAGGTCATGAGACAGACACGACCATAGCAGATTTTGTAGCGGATTTAAGGGCCCCTACTCCTTCAGCGGCAGCGGAACTAGCTGTATTTCGTTATTTTGATTGTATGTCCCAGATTGCAGAATATGCAGATAGAATGAGAAATCTTCTCATAAGACGTATGGGAGAAAAAAAGTCAATTCTTGAAAAATATCAGTTGAAGCTGGCCCACGTAAGTCCGGAAAATCAACTGAGGGAAAAAAAGATATATACAGGAGATATGGAAGAAAAAATTAAAAGGATGATGTTACAGAAACTAGAAAACAAAAGACATCAACTGGCCATTTATGGAGAGCGTCTTAGAGGCTTGTCTCCTCTTTTGAAGTTAAGTCAGGGCTTTTCCCATGTGGCTTCAAAAGATGGAAAGACAATTTATGATGTAGATCAGGTTCAGATTGGACAACTTCTTTTTATTGATGTGAAAAATGGCAGAATAAAGGCAAAAGTGCTGGAAAAGGAAAAGATTCAAAAGGAAGAGATAAAAGGAGAGAGGGATGGAGGAAAATAAAGAAAAAGAAACTATGTCATTAGAAAAGGCGTTTGCGTCCCTGGAGAATTCTATTAGCCAGCTGGAGGCAGAGGATATTTCACTAGAGGAATCTTTCAAAATATATGAAGAAGGAATGAAATTAGTAAAATACTGCAACCAGAAAATTGATGAGGTGGAACAGAAGATTTTAGTCATCAATGAAAAAGGAGATTTCGATGAATTTTAAGGAAGAGCTTGCAAGACGTACAAAAGAAATAGAAAAGATCATAGAAGTTTATATGCCTAAAGCGAAAGGATTTCAAAGAACTGTCATTGAGGCCATGAACTATAGCATCCAGGCAGGGGGAAAGCGGCTTAGGCCTATGC
>CANOLZ010000148.1 GCA_947567075.1 uncultured bacterium | reverse complement strand
TTTGTTAAATATTCTTTGATCAAATCATGAACCCCTATGTCAAAGTCCTCTGCCTTTTCCAATACATCCGCTGCCTCGCAAAAAGCCTCTGCCACTATGGCATTTAAAGCTGTGTTAGGGCTTCCAATAGAGTCTGCCGAACCTACCATGCGGAATTCAAATTTATTTCCTGTAAAGGCAAAGGGGGATGTTCTGTTTCTGTCTGTAGCGTCTTTCATAAAACCAGGCAAGGTCCTTACTCCTGTTTCCAAAATTCCCCCTTCCTTACATGTTGCAGCAATGCCTGTCTCCACAAGCTGTCTCACCACATCTTCCAATTGTTCCCCTAAAAATACAGATATAATTGCGGGAGGAGCTTCATTCGCTCCCAGTCTGTGGTCGTTTCCTACATCCGAAGCGCTTTGGCGCAAAAGATCTCCATGCGTATCTACTGCCTTTAATATACAGGCGAGGACAAGGAGAAATTGAATATTTTCATTGGGCGTCTCCCCAGGATCAAGCAAATTCACTCCTGTGTCTGTTGCCAAAGACCAGTTATTATGTTTTCCAGAACCATTCACCCCTGCAAAAGGCTTTTCATGGAGAAGACATGCCATTCCATGGCGTCCTGCCACCTTTTTCATTGTTTCCATGACAATCTGGTTATGATCAACAGCTATATTGGCTGTCTCATAGATGGAGGCCAGCTCATGCTGGGCGGGGGCAACTTCGTTGTGCTGGGTTTTTGCCGTAACTCCCAGTTTCCACAGCTCAATATTCAAGTCTCTCATATATGCCCCAATACGCTCTCTGATTGTTCCAAAATAATGATCCTCCATCTCCTGCCCTTTTGGAGGGGGAGCGCCAAATAAGGTGCGGCCTGCAAAAATCAGATCCTTTCTCTTTAAATACTTTTCCCTATCCACAAGAAAATACTCCTGCTCTGCTCCCACTGAAGGAACAACCTTTGTGGCTTCTGTATTCCCAAAAAGGCGGACAATACGTAAGGCTTGTTCACTGATTGCTTCCATGGAACGTAAAAGAGGTGTTTTTTTGTCCAAGGCTTCCCCTTTATAGGAACAAAATGCTGTGGGAATGCATAAAACCGCCCCTGCTGCATCTTCTTTCACAAAGGCAGGAGATGTAATGTCCCATGCAGTGTACCCCCTTGCCTCAAAGGTGGCCCTTAATCCTCCTGATGGAAAGGAGGAGGCGTCTGGCTCTCCTTTGATCAATTCTCTTCCAGAAAACTCCATGAGCATTTTTCCATCCTCGTCTGGATGGGTGACAAAGGCATCGTGCTTTTCCGCTGTAATTCCTGTCAAAGGCTGGAACCAGTGGGTGTAATGGGTGGCCCCCTTTTCCACCGCCCAGTCTTTCATAGCCTTTGCAACAATATCTGCTGTCCCTGGAGACAGCTCTCCTCCCTGATCCATTACTCTTTTCACTTCCTGAAATATTTTCCTAGGAAGACGTTCTTTCATTTTTCCAATGGTAAAAACATTTTCTGCAAAAATGCTTTCCACATTTAATACTTGGCTCATATTTTCCTCTCCTTTTATACATAAAGGAAAAAAGATGCTCCAAAATCTATTTGGAACATCTTTGTTCATCGCTCTCTTTCTTTTACTCTTTTACAATACTCCAATCTTTCCATAAGCGCAACTATTATTTATAATTTTTCTCTTTTATCCAAAAGGTGTGCCTTGTTTTTCTTTTTCTATGTTCAAATTCCACGAAGAGTAAGCTTATCCGCCAGCTTTAGGGCTAAGTCCACTACTACATCTGAGTTATAATGCTCCCACTCCCCCCATCTCCCAAGGCCTATCACTCCCCTTTTCTCTGTCCAGGCTAAAAGCTTTTTCATTATTTCTCTTTTTCCTATAGTATTCAAAGGATAGGCAAATTTATTTTCAAAAGAAGTTTCTCCCTTTTTCTCCTCTTTCCTGTCTATGTTTGTCTCTGTCCAATAGCCTTTGGAATTCTTACAAAAATTATGACGCACTAGTATTCTATGAAAACTCTCCTTTGGATCAGGATAATAAATCCAATGGGCTTTTGTATCCAGCATTTCTTCATAATAAGTAATGACGACAGAGCTATACTTTAAGCCCTTTATTTCTTCTCTTAATCCCTCTTCCAAACCATCCAATCTTTCATAGGCTGTCCAAGGAGCAGTGTTGATAATGATCTCCCCTTTATATGTTCCATTCACTGTCCTTTTTTCAAAATCTATGGATTTGGCCCCAATTCCATATTGGATCTTATCCCCAAGCTTTTCTGCCATACGTCTCCATATCTCTCCATATCCATACTTCTTCGGATAATAAAACTGAGTGTGGGCTGGCTGTATGCCATAGGCCTTCTTTTGAAGACAGCTGATTAATGTTTCATCAAAGGAAACATTGGGCAGTTTTTCTAACCAGTAAACGCCTAACTCATTTAAGTTTTTTCCAAACATTTTCTCATTATAAGGAATCATATAATCTTCTGCAATTTTCTTGCCTAGTTTCCAATAAATCCAATCTATAAATTTTTTTGGCATAGGCTCATTTAAATTACATCCTGCTATTGCAATGGATTTTAAATACTCTACCTGATCCTTTTCATCCATCTGCCATATATTCGCTTCTATAGGACTGTTGATCAGTCTTTCATGAATCCAGATTTTAGAATCCCTCTCAAAATACTCCCATTCTTCCTTTGGCATGAACTGGAATAAAAATTCATTTACATGGGATTTTTTCACATCCAGAAAATGACCTCCCCCTATGTCCAGGGGAGAACCGTCTACCTCTTTGCTTCTGCAAAGCCCTCCTGCTTCTTCTTCCTGCTCTAAAATGAGAAAGTCCATTTCCCCTTTTTCCATCAGGCGGTTGGCAAATGTCAATCCCCCAGGCCCTGCCCCTACAATTATATATTTCATTGTCTTCGCTCCTCTCCCTTCTCCATTTGATGCCATCCATCCATTGTTTTATGTTCATTGTCTTTTTCCCTCATATATTCTTTTGGGTAAACACATAGGGGATTCTCTTTAGCATCTAGAAGAGCCGCCCAAACGCTAAAGGTAGAATTGGCAAGAATATGGCTTTCACAGCAGCTCATCAGCTGCATATCCAAGTAACTTTCCTTCCCTGTATTTCCTGTAATAATCCATTTATGGGGAAGCCAGGAAAACTCCTTTTCAATAAATTCCTTATCATCGGAAAAAATAAAATACGTGAGCTCTCCCTTTCTCATCCCTTCCACATAATCCACTGCTTTCTTATAGTAATCCATGCCAAGAACACAAAAATCTCCCTTATATTTTCCAATATAATCTCCCCTTCTTACATGGATGCTCACAGATTGGCAGGACTTTATTTTCTCCATATAAGCCTTGTTTTTGGTTCCTATCTTTTCTTCATGAAAGCAAAGCTCTTTTCTAAGAATGTCTATAC
>CANOLZ010000147.1 GCA_947567075.1 uncultured bacterium | reverse complement strand
CATTTTGCGGAGTATGACCTCCGTGAGTTTTGCGACAATGGTTATACCGGGACGAATTTTGACCGCCCCGGTATGCAGTCCATGCTGGAAATGGTAAGAAATGCAGAGATTGACTGTATCCTTGTAAAAGATTTTTCACGGTTTGCAAGAGACTATATTGAGCTTGGCTCCTATCTGGAGCAGATATTTCCATTTCTTGGTGTGCGTTTTATTTCTGTCAATGACCATTATGACAGCAGGGATTATCAGGGGAGTATTGTGGATATTGATTTGAATTTCAAAAACCTTCTGTATGATTTATACAGTAAGGATTTATCAGGGAAAGTCCGTTCCTCGCTTGCAGTCAGAAAAGAGCAGGGGCAGTATTTAAGCGGAAACTCTCCTTTTGGATATGAGAAAACTATAGGGGACAGACATGCCCTGCTGATTGAACCGGACGAGGCAGAGGTAGTGAGGAGGATATTTGACTTGACCTTGGAAGGCTCTACTTCTGTAGAGATTGCAAAGCTGTTTAATGAGACAGGGGTGAAAACCCCTGTTGAATTTAAGATAGCAAAAGGGAAGACCAGCAGGGTACCAAAAGGAACACGGTTTTTGTGGAGTAGTAGTACCATTTGCCAGATATTAAGAAATGAAATCTATATCGGGAATATCGTGCAAAAGAAGTATACGAAAGATTTTGTTGGGGGAAAGAACCACTTAAATCCTTGTGAAGACTGGCTGGTTTCCTATAATCATCACGAGCCGATTATAGATAAAGAGGTATTTGAAAAGGTGCAGGAAGGTCGTGGAAAAAAAAGGAATCCACAGATAAACCAGCCGCACCCCCTGACCGGAAAACTGATTTGTGGATGCTGTAAAAGAAATTTGCGTTACCGCAGAGGATTAAATCCCTATTTTGCATGTCATGGTCGTTATTCCAACGGATTGGAGGGCTGTGTGGAAAATGTCAATGGTATGTTCATGGAGCAGTATATTTTATTTCTGTTACAGGAGAAACTCAGAAAAGCAGGAGAAATGGAGACGCTTCAAAAGGAGGCATTAGGGAAGCTGGGTACAGAGTTACAGGGGCTAAAGAAAAAAAGAAGTTTTCTGATTGCTCATATAGAGATGGAAAAAAAGAAGAACTTTGCAAGCTATCAGGATTATGCCAGTGGAAAGAGTGAGACTTTTACATCGGATGAATCTATGGTAAAATCAGCAGAGGAAGAATTATTGCAACTGAAGAATTTCATTCAGAAAAAAGAAGAGGTATACTTCAAAATGAAGTGTAACAGTGGCAGTGATGATGACAGAGTTGCAGCACTTTCAAAAGAAATGTTAGACTGCTATATTGAAAAAGTAGTAGTTTATGATGAACAGAACATAGAAATAAAATGGAAAGAAAATGTAAGAGAGGCATTGTAGACGATACATTTTTTGCAGTACTCTAACATTTAAGACTATATATCCAGACATTGATGTAACAGCAGATATGTGTTTTAGGGCAAAAGGCGATTAAAACCTTGAAAAAAGGGTAAAAAACTGTTTGCAACTACTTGACACGAGAGGGTATTGACTATTTCCACAATGATTTTCGCAAGGAAGACGGAAGTACGAGAATTTTGGATTTATGGGATCAGACGGTAGCGCCAGATCCAGAAAAGGGGTGGTATTCCCCAAAGGGCTCATATTTGGGAACAGAATTTACCCAAGAAAAAATCAATCAGGCTTTGGAGGAAAATACAAGGGCAGACGCCTATAAAGTTGTGCCTAGCAGAGACTTGTCTGGTCATGGGACAGCAGTAGCTGGAATTGCAGCTGGAAATGGGAGGGAGTCGGGAGGAACTTACAGGGGAGTTGCGCCAGAAAGCAGTCTTATTGTAGTAAAACTTGGGAATCCAGGCCCCAATTCTTTTCCAAAAACGACAGAATTAATGCGGGCTCTCAATTACGTAATAAGGAAGGCTTTGGAGCTTGAGATGCCTGTGTCTGTAAACTTAAGTTTTGGAAACACTTATGGATCCCATACAGGAACTTCCCTTATAGAAACCTATATCAATAATATATCCAACGTATGGAAGAATGTAATCTGTATAGGCTCAGGAAATGAGGGGGCAGCAGGAGGACATGTGGGAGGGAAGCTAACAAGGAGAAAAGATGTGGAACTGGCTGTAAGTCCTTATGAAGATGCATTTAGTGTACAAATATGGAAAAATTATACGGACGATATTGGAATTACTATCATTGCCCCCAATGGACAGGAGCTAGTTATATCAGAAAATATAAGCCTGCCATTTCGAGCCAGCCTTTTAGAAACAGAATTATTAATTTACTATGGAGAGCCATCTCCCTACTCTGAAGATCAGGAAATATACATTGATTTTCTTCCAAAAGATCAGTATGTTACAAGTGGAATATGGAAGATAGTTCTTGAGCCAGTTCATATCGTGGAAGGAAGCTATCAATTGTATTTGCCAAGTGAGAATTCCCTTCAGACAGGAACTCGGTTTCTTTTACCCACTCCTGATATGTCGTTTACAATCCCCTCTACTGCAGAAAGGGCTATTACAGTAGGAGCTTATAACAGCATATATGAATCCTATGCCGATTTTTCAGGAAGAGGTTATGTGGATATGAGGGGAATGAGCAAGCCAGATTTAGTTGCTCCAGGGGTGAACATTATGTCTGCAAAAAGTCAAGGACGTTACGAGGCAGTAACAGGCACTTCCTTTGCTACTCCTTTTGTCACAGGTGCAGCTGCCCTTTTGATGGAATGGGGAATTGTCAGAGGAAACGACCTATTTCTATATGGGGAAAAGGTAAAGGCATATTTGAGAAAGGGGGCAAGACCACTGCCAGGTTTTACAAAATATCCTAATCCTCAGGTGGGGTGGGGAGCGCTATGTCTAAGGGATAGTCTGCCGGGGTAAAATAGAGTAGATTTTTGGATTAATAAGCACTTTATTTTTCGTATTTGGTGTCGAATAAAGTGCTTATAATGTATTGATTTTAAAGAAATAGATTCAACGTATTTGTAGTTATTATGCTTTTATAAACAATTTTTTGCACAAAATAACAAAATCTCAGTACTTTATATTTCTGGTTAGTTTGGGTTAGTGATAGAAAGTTGGATGTAATGAATGGTACAGATAAAAGCAGTTTGTTAGTATACCGATGGGTAAATTGAGGTAACGAATTAGACATAGGGGATTTGAAAAATTTCAATTGTACTTCAAATATAGTTGTGCATATGATATGATTTAAATAAGAAATACGTAGGATTGCATATGGGGAATATATATTGCGGAGTATTTAGAATAATCTTGAATGACTGCTGACAGATGATTATCCTGGTAATCAATGAGATTTTCAGGGAAGATTATTTAGTGAATGAAATGATTGAGTTTTACCCCAACGAGCATTTTATTAATTAACAGGAGGCAGTGGATAATAAAAGAATAAAAGACACTAATTCC
>CANOLZ010000146.1 GCA_947567075.1 uncultured bacterium | reverse complement strand
AAGAATCCATAAAAACTAAGGAACCAGGCTTTCCTAATTCTTCCAGCACTGTATTTGCATCGGATATGCCAGGAATTTCTATATTAATTCTATCTGTTCCTTCCTGGTACACTTGGGCCTCAGTACTGTAATTTTCCACTCGTTTCTGAAGCTTATAAATGGTATCTTTCATATCTTCTTCTGAAGGAGTTCCCCCTGTTACCTCATAGGTAATGCTCACTCCCCCTGCCAGGTCAAGTCCTAACTTTATCCCTTTAGCAGAACCTATCTGCTCTGGGCCTATCCCTGCCAAAGCAATATAAGATAAGCCCCCTATGAGAAGGAATAATATGATGAAAACAAGAATTCCCCTTTTCTTAGTCATATTTCCCATCTCTTTTTTCCTCCATCGCCGCTTTTATCATAATGGCACATTCTACCCTCTTTCTTTGAAGCTGGCAGCCAATATCATATACTTCATGAATGGTTTCGTGAAAACGCTGGGAATTGGCCGCACATCCCCCACTACAGTAAAACTTTGCAAAACATTTTCTGCATTTTTCTTTTGAGTAAACGCTGCATCCTTTAAATTCTTCCACAAGATCTGTTCTAAAAATTCCTTCCTCCACGTTTCCCAGCAAATACTCTTCTTGTCCTACAAATTGATGGCATGGATACAAGTCCCCCCATGGAGTCACTGCCAAATATTCGGTACCTGAACCACATCCACTAAGACGTTTTGCCACACAGGGGCCTCCTTCCAAATCCAGCATAAAATGAAAAAAGCCAAATCCCCTGCCCTGGTGTTCTCTTTTAATCATTTCCTTTGCTAAAATATCATACTCCTGGAATAATATTGGCATATCTTCCTCTTTTAATGCATATTCTTCCTCCTCCTCTGCCACAACTGGCTCCACAGAGATTTGCTGGAATCCTAAATCAGCAAGATGAAGAACATCTTTGGAAAAATCTAGGTTGTGATGAGTATATGTTCCTCTCACATAATAGTTTTTCTGTTCTCTGCTCTCTGCAACCTTCAAAAATTTAGAAATAATCTTCTCATAGCTGCCCTGGCCCCCTCTTAAAGGACGCATAGCATCATGGACATGTTTTCTTCCATCTATGCTTAATACAATATTGGCCATTTCCTTATTTAAAAACTCCATTATCTCTTCGTCTAAGAGTATTCCATTTGTCGTAAGGGTAAACCTGAACTTCTTATGAAATTCCTCTTCTTTGCTTCTCCCATATTCCACAAGCTCCTTTACGACCTGCCAATTCATCAAAGGTTCCCCTCCGAAAAAATCCACTTCTAAATTTACCCTGTTTCCAGAATTTTTTATTAAAAAATCAAGAGCCTTCTTCCCTACCTCAAAGCTCATAAGCGCCCTTCTTCCATGGTACTCCCCTTCCTCTGCAAAGCAATACTTGCATCGCAAATTACAATCATGGGCAATATGAAGACACAACGCTTTTACAACGGTCTCTCTATTTTGAAATTCCCCAATATATTCTTCATAAATGTCCTTTGTAAAAAGCATGTCCTCATTACGTATCTGAAGAATTTCATCCACTGCCTCCTTTACAGATTCTCCATCCCACTGGTTTCCTATTTTCTGTAAAACAAATCCCCAAATTTTTGTGCTATTTTCTAAACCTTTATCCAAAGCCTCTTCCACAAGAGGAATTAAGGTATAAACAAGTTCATCTACTACGTGTATACAGCCGCTATTGACGTCTAATGCAATAAAATAACCATTATTTTCAAACCGATGGACCACAATTGCCCCCTTTCTACAAAGAAGCAGCGACTTACAGCCGCTGCTCACTGATTTCATGAAATATTCAGACAGTATACGAATATACTGTCTAGCCAAAAACCAACTATTTTATCTTCTCACAGCTTTGATTTCCCACTGTGCAGGATGTTTTGCATGCTGATTGACAAGATGTCTGACACTCTCCACATCCCCCTGTTTTCATTGATTTTTTCAAATCTCTTGTATGCAATGTTTTAATGTGCTTCATACTCATTCCTCCTGTCTTTTTAAAACTTTTTGTATTATATCATAGAATGTTCTTAAGGAAAAGTATTTTTTCATCAATTTGTGATCCCCTAAGTCAAAGAGAGAGCCTGTCAAAAAACAAACCAATCTTCTTTTCTTAAAGGGAGGATGGCTTAAATCCCGACCCTATTCTGGCACAAGTATGTATAGCAAACATAGGTATCTATTAGAAAGAAAGGGTTCCCACTTTTTCTTAGCTTACCATTCCTCCAAGCATTCCACTTCCAATACAAAGGACAAGGGTACTTACAAAATCTTTCATTTCATTTCCAAACCCTCTGTTCACTGCAAAGGAAATTCCTAATAAAATTAAAAAATAGCTGGCTCCTACACATAGACCCCATAAAAATTTTTTCGTTTTTAGTTTTTTTCCACTGTAATAACCTGCTAAAAATGCGGCCAACACGTAAATGACAATAATTCCAAAGGAAACAACTCCTTCTCCTAAATGAAATTTATATAGCAAAAATGCCAGCAACATTAACAGCAATCCTGTTACAAAGTAAGAAAGAACAAGACTTTTTAACAAAACCATTCCTTTTCCTTGCAACTTTGCCATTTGCTCCATCTCTCTTCCCCCCTCTTTTTTCCTCCAGACGATTCCCGTCATTCCTTTGTAAAATGTATATGAAATATTTACCGAAAATATTCAGTAAACTTGACAATACCCATGTGTATATTGTATATTTCTAACAATGAATATTTAGAAAAAGGGAGTTGATATTTTTTGGATACCAACAGTGTCATGGAACTTGTAGGTATTATTGTTCTTTTACTTTTATCTGGCTTTTTCTCTTCTGCAGAAACTGCCCTGACGACGGTTAATACCATTCGCATGAAAGCTTTAGCTGACGAGGGAAACAAGCAGGCAAAAGCTATTTTGCATGTAAAAAATAATTCCAGCAAAATGTTAAGTACCATTTTAATTGGAAACAACTTTGTCAATATGTTTATATCTGCCTTGACAACGACCATTACCATTCGTATTTGGGGAAATCAAGCTGTGGGAATTGCCACTGGTATTTTAACCTTTCTTGTGCTTCTTTTTGGAGAGATTACGCCAAAGCATTTGGCAACTATTTATGCAGAACCCATATCTTTTTTCTATATATATATTATTCAGGCATTGATGAAGCTTCTCACTCCTATCGTCGTTGTTGTTGATTTTATTTCAAAAGGTATTCTTAAACTTTTCCATGTGGATACATCTAAAAAAACTGTGATGACAGAAAACGAACTGCGTACCATTGTTGACACAAGCCATGAAGATGGAGTCATTGAAAAGGAAGAACGCCAGATCATTCACAACTTGTTTGACTTTGGAGATGCCTATGCCAAAGATATTATGGTGCCTCGTATTGACATGTCCTGTGTGGATATTGAAAGCACCTATGAAGAACTTATTGCTGTTTATAAGG
>CANOLZ010000145.1 GCA_947567075.1 uncultured bacterium | reverse complement strand
CATATAACAGACAGCTTGCCCCAAAGACCCTTGTCTTATTTGTAAGAACATACATAGGGGCAGAGCCTTTTTCCTCTTTCTTTGAAAAAGTTTCTGTTAGCCAAGCTTTTAACTCTTCTTCGGCATTTTCATCTTGCTTCTTTTTATGTAATTCATCGGTAAGCACTTCCTCAATAATTTCCTCCATGCTTTTAAATTCTACCCCTAGAATATTGGGAGTATTTTCCTTTGCTTTTTTATATAACTCCTCTTCTGTAATATTCCACAAAGTTTTATGGGCATTATAGACTAGTATGGTAGCATTTCCCAAAACATCATTGAGTACAATACAATAATAGACAACCGCTAGATCCAAAAATTTTCTGTGAGGCACTTGCTCTAGCAATTTTTTATTTTTCTTATAATTGATGAGCTTAAAAACAATCCTTGTCTTTACCTTTTCATAATCTATAAAAAATTCTATATTGATATTCTCTTTTAATTTTCCATCTTCATATATGGCAATTATATCGTAAATAATGGAACTAATAGATTTTCCCCCTTTATACTCATCATAATATCCATTTATGTAAATAGTAGGGGAAATATTTTTTCCATCTTCTATAATAGAAAGACCATCCATAAATATTCCATTATTTTTCATAATGGTACTCATAATTACTTCTACTTCTCCTCCCATAAAATCACATACCCCTTGTTTTATCTTTTCTACAAATTGTTTATACGTCATACCTTTTTTTTACTCCTTTCTTCCTCTTAATGAAATTTCATAATAACTAGAAAAAGACAATGGAACATTCCGCTCCATTGTCTCATGGGTATTTCCAGAAATTCATTTCATTTATACGCGGGATAGATATTCGCCAGTTCTTGTATCAATCTTTATTGTATCTCCCTGATCAACAAAAAGGGGAACGTAGACCGTTGCTCCTGTCTCCACAATTGCAGGTTTTGTAGCTCCAGTGGCCGTATCTCCTTTAAATCCAGGTTCTGTCTCTGTAATGACTAATTCTACAAATAAAGGAGGCTCTACCGCAAAGACGTTTCCATTATGAGAACATACCTTTACCATATCATTTTCTTTTACAAATTTTAATGCATCCCCGATAGAATCTTCGTTTAAGGCTATCTGATCATAGGTCTCCACATTCATAAAATGGTATAAATCTCCATCGTTGTATAAATATTGCATATCATTTCTGTCAATGCGCGCCTGCGGACATTTCTCAGTGGGCCTGAAGGTTTTTTCCACAATTCCTCCGTTTTTGATATTTTTTAACTTCGTTCGAACGAAGGCTGCTCCTTTACCTGGCTTAACATGCTGAAATTCTATAATCTGAAAAATATTATGATCCAATTCAATTGTTATGCCATTTCTAAAATCGCCTGCTGATATCATTCCCATATTCCTCCTAATTCTGTTCCCAATTATCATTCTTTTATTAGTTTATACTAAAAATCTCCATATTTCAACTACTTTTTATAGTTATCTATTCGTTTTACTGCTAACTCCATGGCTTTCTCATATCCTTTGAGCCCTTCCCCTTTTACCTGTTCATCACATACTTCTCTTATAACGGATATTTTTCTAAAATCTTCTCTTTGGGTTATATTTGAAATATGTACTTCTATTTTCGGTATTTCCAAACAGGCAAGGGCGTCTCTTATGGCATAACTGTAATGGGTATATGCCCCTGGATTAATAATAATTCCTTGGGTTTTGTCAAAGTACGCTTCCTGAATTCTGTCAATGATGGCTCCTTCATGGTTGCTTTGATATACTTCTACAAGGATTCCCATTTCCTCTGCCTTTTTATGTATTTGGTTCAATAAATATTCATAGTTTTCCACTCCATAAACTTCCTTTTCCCTGATTCCAAGAAAATTCAAGTTTGGTCCATTAATAACTAACAATTTCATAGCAAACTTATAATCTCCTCCACAATTTCTTTTATACTTTTCTCATCTGTATCCACAAAAATACAAGCTGCCTTTTCATAAATTGGCTCCCTCTCCTTCATCAAATTCCCTACTTTTTCCTCTATATTTTCTCCCTTTAGGAGAGGTCTTTTCCTATCCCCTTCTAAACGCTTGATAATTGTATTTTTTCTCGTTCTTAAATATACGACAAGGCCTAACGCATTCATTAACTTTTGATTTTCTTCTCTAATTGGCATGCCTCCCCCAAGGGATATGACCATTTTGTCAATATTTCCCAACTCTTTTAAAAGCGTTGTCTCCATATCTCGAAAGGCCTTCTCCCCTTCTTGTAGAAATATTTGAGAAATCTCCCTTCCTTCCTTTTTCTCAATCATTTCATCTGTATCAAGGAAAGAATAAGAAAGGGAAAGAGCCAGCTCTTTTCCAATGGTGCTTTTCCCTGCCCCCATAAATCCCATTAACAGAATATTATTCTTCACTTATATTCAGCTCCTTTTTCAACTCTTCATATAACAGATGAATAATTTCTTCTGGCACCTTTCTATTATTCCAAAGTTCATAGGCAATGATCCCTTGGTATAAAAGCATTTTTAAGCCGTTGTATGCCCTCCCTCCTCCTTCTTTTACCATTTCCATAAATTTTGTAGAAAAGGGGCGGTAGATTAAGTCCATTCCTGTATGTATTTTTTTATAAAACTCCTTATCTTCTATTGGAGCCCTTCCTTCTTTGGGAAACATTCCTACTGGTGTTGTCTGTACAGCCAAATACTTTCCATGGGGAATTTCTTTTATTTCATCAAATCCCATTGGTATAACCCTTTCCTTTGCCAGCTTTATAGCTCCTTCCTTGTGTCGGTTGCACAAATAGATATTTTTGATTCCTTCCTTTAAGAGGAGGGAGATAACTGCCTTTGCCCCTCCTCCTGCTCCAATGACAATCGCTTCTTCCCCTTTGATGGCAATCCCCTGAGATTCCATTGACCGTAGAAGTCCTAAAGCATCTGTATTGTATCCTTTATATCCCTTTTTGATCCGCACTAATGTATTAACCGCTCCAATTTCTTTAGCTAGGTCATCTATCTCTTCTACATATTCTATCACCTGATTTTTGTAAGGAATCGTCACATTCATTCCAAAAACATTCAATGCATAGGCTCCCCTAACTGCTTCTTTTAATCCTTCTTTTTCTACTAAAAAAGGAACATACACTTCGTTTATGGAAAGTTTTTCAGAAAGATAATTATGAATCAAGGGAGAAAGAGTATGTTCTACAGGGTTTCCTATTAATCCTAAAAGCCTTGTCCTTCCATTTACATTTTTCATATTTTACCCATACCTTCCATTATATAGTATCAAATTCCCAGAATCCTTTTATACTTTTTTCCTTTTTTTCATGTAACTCCATAAAATAGGCTTTTCCAAAATTCTCTTCAAAACAATTTGTATTTCTTCCTTCTTATCTATAGGCTTTACTAAAATTGTATAAAGTCCTGCTTTATTAGCTCCCCATACATCTGTAAAAAGC
>CANOLZ010000144.1 GCA_947567075.1 uncultured bacterium | reverse complement strand
CAGCGCTTTTTTGCTGGGGTTTTTCTTTATATACAGAAAAAATAACTAGGGAGCAAATGATAGAGGCAAAAGAAGGAATGGTGGAAGTGGAAATTGAGGAGGCAAAATCTACAGAGACTAGGCAAGTATCAGAAAACAAAATATCTGCCAGTGGCAAAAAAGAGGCAGGGGAACAGAACTTAGTGCTAGATTCTGATTCAGACTTAGAGGATGACTGGAAGCTTATGCTTATAAGTAAGAGGGAGCCAGTACCTTTAGGCTACACTTTTGAGTTAGGAATGATGCAGGGAAGCATTCAGGCGGATATTCGAATACTTGAGGAAGCTAATGAAATGCTAAAGAAGGCAAGAGAAGAGGGGATTTTCCTTGTGGTCTGCTCCCCATACAGAGATTATGATAGACAGGAGATGCTTTTTAATCAGAAGGTACAGTCTTATATGGAGCAAGGAATGTCCTTTTTAGAAGCTTATGTACAGTCTTCTCATACAATAGCTGTTCCTGGGGCAAGTGAGCATCAAGTAGGATTAGCCTTGGATATTGTATGTGACACCCATTATCGTTTAGATGAGGCTTTTGGGGATACAGAGGCAGGAAAATGGCTGGCCGAGAATAGTTATCAGTATGGATTTATTTTAAGATATCCAAAGGATAAGGAAGAGATTACAGGTATTGAATATGAGCCTTGGCATTTCCGCTATGTGGGAAAAGAGGCTGCAAAGGAAATGACAGAACAAAATTTAACATTAGAAGAATATGTGGAACAGGTGGGAACATGAGTTATCGGTTGTTAAAGAGAGAAGGAAACGCAAAAAGGGGAGAGCTCCATACAGTGCATGGAGTTATACAAACTCCTGTATTTATGAACGTAGGGACAGCAGGGGCTGTCAAGGGAGGGGTATCATCTATTGACTTAAAAACTATTAAAACCCAGGTGGAATTGTCTAATACATACCACCTTCACTTAAGGCCGGGGGATAAAATTATAAAAAAACTAGGAGGGCTCCACAAGTTTATGAATTGGGATCAGCCAATTTTAACAGATTCAGGGGGTTTTCAAGTATTTTCTCTCTCTAGTTTAAGAAAAATTAAAGAGGAGGGAGTGTATTTCTCCTCCCATATTGATGGGAGAAAGATTTTTATGGGACCAGAGGAGAGTATGGACATTCAGTCTAATCTGGCTTCCACTATTGCTATGGCCTTTGATGAATGTCCTTCCAGCAAGGCAGACAGAGTTTATGTGCAACAGTCGGCAGATAGGACAGTTCGATGGCTGAAACGTTGTAAGGAACATCTTTATCAGCTAAATCAAAGGGAAGATACAATGAATAAAGAGCAAATGCTCTTTGGAATTAACCAGGGGGCAATTTTTAAGGATATCCGTATAGAACATGGAAAAAAAATAGCAGAATTTGATTTAGACGGCTATGCTATTGGAGGGCTGGCAGTAGGGGAAACCCATGAGGAAATGTATGAGATTATTGAGACAGTGGTTCCCTATCTTCCTCTGGAAAAGCCTACCTATCTTATGGGGGTAGGAACACCGGAAAATATTTTGGAGGCAGTAGAAAGAGGGGTGGATTTTTTTGACTGTGTCTATCCGTCAAGAAACGGCCGCCATGGACATGTTTATACAAATAGAGGAAAGAGAAACTTATACAATGCAAAATATGAATTAGATGACAAACCTATAGAAGAAGGATGCGCCTGTCCTGCCTGCAAAGATTATACAAGGGCCTATATCCGTCACTTACTTAAGGCAAAAGAAATGCTTGGAATGAGACTTTGTGTTCTTCATAATCTTTACTTCTATAATACAATGATGGAAGAGATTAGACAGTCCTTGGATGAAGGAAGATTTTTTATTTATAAAAAACAAAAGCTGGAGAATATGAGAATGGGTGATAACTAGGGAGAAGATAGATTTAAAAAAATAATTTTGCTGTAAGCTGTATGGGTAAAGTTTTTAAAAGAAGGAGGAGATAATAAAATGAAAGCTTTGGCTGCATTATGCGTTACTGCTGTAACCGTTGGTGGGATGACCTTTGATTCTATTTCAATACCTGGAAGTGAAGAAGTTTTTCAACTTAGTCCTTCTATGAATTCTGTAAGTATTTCAGAAATGCAATCAGAAGTAGAGAGGGCAGCAGAGAAGCCAGAAACAATAGACGTAGTAATGAAAGGGAATGTGTTGATGTTAAATGGGGAGGCAAGTCCACAAGAGGCTGTTGTCCAGTGCCTTATACCAGCAGTAGGCACTTTTTCCACTTCACCAGATAAAGATGGGAATTTTTCCTTGAAGGCTTCTATTCTACCCCCTATGTATCAAGGAGTTATGACAATAACAATACAAGCAAGCTGTGAAGGATATTATACAGAGTTTGTAGAGTATACGTACAAAGATGGGGGAGAGGTGACCTTTTTAATGGAGACAGGAAGGGATACAGATACCTTTTCCTTGTCAGGAAAAATCCTGGATGAAGAAGGAAAACCTTTACTAGGGGCAAAGGTTATTTTACTAGGAGAGGAAGTATTTCGTCCCACATGTTCAGGAGGTTATTTTGTTGTTCACCTGCCAAACAAGTATGAAGGTACTTTAGTTCCAATGATGGAGGGATATTCTTTTGAACCAGACAACTATGTTTTTGATTCTTTAGACAAATCCATCCAGGATATTACTTTCCATGGAAGAAAAGAGGCAGGGGGAACAGAGAATCCAGAAATCCCCTCTATGCCAGAAGTTCCTTCGAAGCCTGAGGAGGAAGTACATCCAGAATCTCCTTCCACGCCAGAAGAAGAAACAGACCAAGAGATTCCTGTCAATCCAGAAAAGCCTTGGGATACCCAAGACAATGACAGTCAAAGTACAGGCAGTGATGTAAGCAGTTCTAGTGAAAGTCCAGCTTATGAGGAACCTAGATCTTCAGAGGGAGATAGGACAGGAGGAACAATGGATTGGAATACTCTTCTTCTTTCTATGGCGGACATTCAGGAGGGGGAGAGCCTTCTAGTGGACTTAACTTCCAGCGGCTGGATTGTGCCTGTGGATTTTGTCCGACTCATTGCTGGAAAAAATGTTACGCTTGTTGTTACTTTCCAAGGACAAGTCTATGTTATCCATGGTTTATCATGGATGGAGCCAGAGGATACAAGAGCTTTTTATACATTGGATCAAATCTTATTTATCCTTCAGGCAACGAAAATAAATGGGGGAATTTCCACCAGTGGAATACAAGAAATTTAGGAAAAGCCCTTGTTTATTCTCCTATAATTGTGTATCATATTACTTATAATTTATGTGGAAAGATCTAGGAGGATGAAAAATGACAACAGTTCTAACAGAAGCTGCAGGCGGGGGTATGATGTATTCTACTTTAATATGGGTAGTTGTAATGATAGCGATGGTTTATTTCCTTATGATCCGGCCTCAGAAAAAGGAGCAGAATAGAATGAATGCCATGCTGTCCCAACTAGAAATTGGGGATAGTATTTTAAC
>CANOLZ010000143.1 GCA_947567075.1 uncultured bacterium | reverse complement strand
ACTATATCTAGAGATTTTTTCAAGTCCTTTCCTATATATTGGACAAATAATTTCAAAATTTTTTATTTTCTTTTAAAATCTAAGAAACAATGACAAGCCTGGCAACATAAGATATAGCATAAAATTAATTATATGGAGGAATTTACATGAGCGATTTAAGTGCTACACACTGTGGTGGAACGAGGAACGATTGCCAGAACGGATCATCTTCTTGGATTTGGATCCTGATTTTACTATGCTGCTGTGGAAATGGAAATAGTGGCAATGGCTGTGGCAACGGCTGCGGAACTGGCTTTGGTTTTGGCGGTGACGGCTGCTGCGATATTTTCTTGATTTTAATACTGCTCTCCTGCTTTTGTGGAGGCGGTTCATTCTTCTAATTTCTTTTTTGGCGGGTAATAAAATACCCGCCTTTTCATTCTCATTTCTTCTTTTTATATATAGTCTAAAAATCCCCGGATCCTTTTTTCTTTTTCCTTTAATTTTTTTAACATGCAAGAGTCATCTATTTCATAAATGGTATCCGATCCAATAAAAACATTTCGCATAGGTTCCTTATAGTATTTATCCATATTTCCTTCTTGTTCTCTTTTTTGTTCTCCACTCATATGTTGTCTCCCTTTCTTTTTGTCATAATACTATGATATGATCCAGGATACACAAATTGCTCCCCTCTTCCTTCCTGCTTATCATATTCACCTTTCTTATCTCATAGAATACTATAATTAAGAAAAGGGAATGGACTATGGAAAAAAAAATGACGTCTGCCGGATATTTTGATAAAATACTGACTACCAACCGCATACAAATATTAAAGACGGCTCTTCCTTACGTGGATGCCCCCTTTCAGAAATATTTGGCTATCTATATAAAATTTTTAGAATTACAATATACCATTTCCTATTTCAAATCTCATTCCTTTCCCTTTCTTTCTTCCCCTTCCCAAAAGGAAGATTCTTCTTCGGAACTGCCTTTTCTTCAAATGTTCCATGAAATGAAAGAGTATTGCGGCGAGGAAGAGAAAAAGAGATTCGAACAAATATTTCAGATGTTTCAGGCTTTTCAAATGTATGAAAAATACCAAAGCCTTTTTCAAAATATGGATTTGTCCGCCTTTACAAATGGGGATAACCCTGGAGATTTTTCTTCCCTTTTCCAATCCCTTGCAGGAAATCCTGATTTTTCTTCCCTCTTTCAGGGAGGAGGAAAGGATATAAAAGCTGCATGGGCAGGGGAAACAGAGGAGGATAAGGAAAACGAACCAATCTCTCCAAATGAACATGGGGAGGAAGAAAAAAAGGAGTCCTCGGGCCCTAATGTGAATTTTTTAAAAAATATGATGTCTCCTGAACAAAAGGAAATGTATGAGCGCTTCTTAAGCAGTCCCCTTTCCCCTGTTTCTAAAGAGACAGAGGAGGATGAAGAAATAGAACCTTAAGAAAGGAGGAGCTTATGGAAAACATTCCATGGTACCAGGATCCTGCCCTAGCTGGCATTGACAAAGAGAAGCTGGAATTTCTTCAAAACCTTGTGTTTGATTCTCAGAAATTAAATTCTAATGAAATGCTTCCCTACATGCTGGCTATGGCTTCAAAAGTACAGCAGGCTGGGATAACCTTTACTTCTGAAGAGATGCGAATCATTGTAGATGTGCTAAAAGAACATAGTAGTCCTGAAGAACTAAAGAGACTAAACATGATCATGAATATGCTGCCAAAATAGAAGGAAGCTGCTTATGTTTCTATGAGTGCATTGGAACAGGGATCGTTTATATCCATTGTTCCGTGCACTCTTTTTCTAAATAGGATTTTTTAATCTACTTACGCCTTTTTTAAGTCATAAAAAAAGGCATATTGCTGCAAAACTCCTGCATATCCTTTATATTTTTCAAAAGGAAAACCTTCTGGATAGTGAACCTTTACGATTTCTTTCATATGGGTATCCATTGGAAAGGCTTGTATATGGTGGAGAGCAAACAGGCAGACACAGTCTGCCACCTTCACACCCACTCCTGGCAGTTTCATAAGAAGTTTTCTTGCCCTTTCATAATCCGCCTTCAAAATTTGGCTTTCCATTTCTTCCTCTATCCAGCTTTTGGCGCTTTCTAAAATGTATTTTTTTCTGTATCCTAGGCGGCATGGATCCAAGTCCCCCTCTTTCAGGGAGGCAATATTCTTTGGAGTAGGAAAGGAAAAATAGGGCTCTTGCCTAAAATTCATCTTTTTCTCCCCAAAACAGGCGCACAAGGACTCCACACATTTTTTAATGCGAGGAATATTGTTACACTGGGAAATGAGAAAGGTGACAAGAGTTTCCCATAGCTCCTGACGCAAAATGCGGATTCCCTCTCCCCATTGCACTGCTTCCACCAAATAAGCATCTTTCTTATCTACAGAATCCTTTATATATTTATAATCCTCATCCCAGTCAAAGTAGGATTTCCATATTTCTTCAAATTCCTCCTGGCTGCAGGAAAAATAGACTTCCTTTTCTGTCTGGCTAATTTCTAAATATTTTCCGTAGGCAATCAAGCTATATTCATTTTCACCAATCTGCCTCATTCGAAAACACTGGCCGCTGTCACTAATTTGATGGAGGTCAAAATCTTTTCTCTCCCGCTTTATCATAGTTGTTCTCCCTATTTTTTTCTCTTAGGTCATAGCTGCTCCATCTACAGATAAAATTTCTCCTGTAATATAGCTGGCCATGTCACTTGCCAGAAATAAAAAGGCGTTGGCCACATCTTCTGGCTCTCCCACCCTTCCCAAAGGAATTGCGTTGATAATAGGTTTTATTAGTTCTTCTGGAAGAGCGGCAACCATATCTGTCCTTGTCACTCCAGGAGCCACTCCATTGACTCGAATATTATCCCTTCCTAACTCCCTGGCCAGAGATTTTGTTAAACCATTTACCGCAAACTTGGATGTGGGATACCCGCTTCCTGAAGGCTGTCCATATAAACTCACCATGGAGCTTGTGTTTAAAATGACCCCTCCTCCTTGCTCTTTCATAATTCTTGCCCCTGCCTGAGAGCATACAAAAACTGCGTTTACATTTAAATCCATGATTTTCTGGAATGCTTCCGGCTCATAATCGTATAAAGAATCCCTGGCAGAAATCCCTGCATTGTTCACTAAAATATCCAGACTTCCCCATTCCTCTTTGATCTTTTGAAAAGCTTCCTTCACTTCCTTTGGATCACTGATTTCTGGCCACATGCCCATGACTTTTGGATCCTTTAGCTCTTCCTTGATTTTTTCTAAAGCCTTATCCACTGTTTCCTTTCGGGACCCTAAAAGGGCTACACAAGCCCCGTTTTCCAGAAATTTTTTTACAATTGCATAGCCAATTCCCCTTGTGCCACCTGTCACAACTGCTACTTTACCTTTTAACATTCTTTACCTCATTTCTACACTGCTTTTTTCTATGGCAGAGTCCGCGATGCAGTGGAGACGCAAACTCTGATTTTCTTTCATCATATCGGATCTTTTTCTATCTGTAAACATC
>CANOLZ010000142.1 GCA_947567075.1 uncultured bacterium | reverse complement strand
CAAGGAAGCCTTAATACGGTCTAATACAGTCACTACCTCCTCAACTTCAATTCCTCTGGCAGGAAAACCTTCCTCTTTCAGTTTTCCAAAGTCCTCTGGTGACATAAAATTTGACATAACTGCTAAATACTTACTTTGTACAGCCACATCCTGATTTTCTACATCCTCCAAAAACTCTTTCACAGAAGTGTTTCCTTCCCTATACGCATGATTCACTTGATCGAAACAGCCTATATCCAACATATAGCTCTTTGGCTGTTCTGTTTTATTCACAGATTGGTTGTTAGAAGGGCAATAATTTTTTTCAATTGTTTGCTCTTTTGATAATGGGTGAGTGTCAATTTTCATGATATTCGCCACGCCTTTCTCTTAGCCTACTTCTGTAAGCCTTTACTCATGTATTATTTATTATTTCGGCCACTCCCTTTTATTTCTTAACCATTTTAGGTTTCACGAACTTTCGTAAATTTTCCAATGTTCCCTTTAAAAAAATTTTTTGTCTATATTATGACCTTTTGGCCCTAATATTCTATTATTAAAATAAAAATACTAGGGCTGAAAGAGGAGGCAAGGTAAGATTTAAAGAACAATGTAAACCATCACAAGACTTTTTTGAAGCCTGGTACAATTTCTTATTCAGTATTCCCATTCCCCCAAACCTGGCTTCATCACTATTTAATATTAATTTATACTTTTTATATTTAGGAACTCCCAATTTATAATTTTCTCTGGCAACAGGCGTAAAATTTAGGACAAAAAGCAGGCTGTTTCTCCCGCTGGAAGACTTCCTGTAAAAACTATACACACTATTATCTTTATCATCTGCATTTATCCACTGGAATCCTTTAAATGCTTCATCTAGCTCATACATACAAGAATATTTATTATAAATGTTTAAAAGTGCTTTAACATATCTTGCTAATTGGCTATGGTAATCATCTGGATCACTTAAAAGGCCCCAGTCCAATTCCTTAGCTTCATTCCATTCATGGTCCTGTCCAAATTCTTGTCCCATAAAAAGGAGTTTTTTCCCTGCATGTCCAAACATATACGTATACCCTACTCGCAAATTTGCAAATTTGTCTTTATAAAACCCTGGCATTTTATTGAGCATGGAACATTTTAAATGAACTACCTCATCATGAGAAAGGACAAGCATATAATTTTCACTTTCATTATAGCTCATGGCAAATGTCATTTTATAATGGTTATCCTTCCTGAAATAAGGATCTAATTTCATATATTCGCAGAAATCATGCATCCACCCCATATTCCATTTAAAGCTAAAGCCCAGTCCTCCGTCCTCTACTTTAGCAGTTACCTTCTCCCATGCTGTAGATTCCTCTGCAATCATCATGGTTCCTGGAAACATTTTTAATACGACAGAGTTTAAGTGTTGAAAAAAATCAATAGCCTCCAAATTTTTATTTCCCCCATATTTATTAGGAAGCCACTGTCCATCCTGTTTTCCATAATCTAAATAAAGCATGGAAGCCACTGCATCTACTCTTAATCCATCAAGATGGAATTCCTTCATCCAAAAGACTGCATTGGCAATAAGGAAATTTTTTACTTCATTTTTACCATAGTCAAAAATTTTTGTGCCCCAATCTGGGTGCTCTCCCTTTCTTGGATCCGAATACTCATAAAGACAAGTCCCATCAAACTCTGCTAGACCATGGGCGTCTTTTGGAAAATGGGCGGGCACCCAGTCTAAGATGATTCCAATATTATTTTTGTGTAGCTTATTTACTAAATACATAAAATCCTTTGGCGATCCATACCTGGATGTTGGCGCATAATATCCAGTTACCTGATATCCCCAAGAGCCATCAAAAGGATGCTCCGCAATTCCCATTAACTCTATATGGGTAAAATTCATTTCCTTTAAATAATCTACAATTCTATCTGCAAACTCCCTATAATTATAAAATCCTTCCCCCTTATTTACTGGGTGACGCATCCAAGACCCTATATGACATTCATAAACTGCCATTGGCAATTTTTTGTTATCTGCCTTCTTCCTCCTATCCATCCATTCGTTATCTGTCCACAAAAAATCCCCTATGTTTGCCACAATAGATGCATTCCCAGGACGCAGTTCTCCCATATTAGCAAAGGGATCCGCCTTATACAAAATGTCTCCCTTTTTGGACAAAATTTGATATTTATACATCTCCCCTTCTTTTACATCGGGAATAAACAGTTCATGAACACCCATAGATTCCCTTTTTTTCATCTTATGAATTTCTGAATTCCAATTATTAAAAGATCCTATTACGCTTACCTCTTTTGCATGCGGAGCCCATACAGCAAAGTAAACACCTTTATTTTTATCCTTTTTTATAGGATGAGCTCCTAGTTTTTTATAAATTTCATAATGGGTGCCTTGTCCAAATAAGTATTCATCTAAATCTGTAATAAAAATATTTTCTTTTTCTACTATATCTGTCTCTTCCTTTAATGTCACATTCCCTCTCTTTTCTGGCATAATTTTCCTCATTTCTTCGCTACTTTTTATATTTGCTAAATATCTAAAGGAAATCCTTTTCTCTTAAAATTATATAGTCCTCTTCATCATATCTTTTTGCAAGAAGAATATCTACAAAATGTTTCATATTTTTCTTACTGACCCGTTTAATGGCAATATCTATCATATCCTTAACTTCTGCAATAGAAACAGAATGTTCCAAAGTCTGCATATCTGCAATCTTCGTATAAAGAGCCAACATTCCCATTTCATCAATGGAACAGTCCCTCTTCAGAGCGTAAGCTTTTCCATATGCCACTAAATCATCGTTACTATATTCAGGAATATCAACTCTTGCTGTAAAAAGCTCATTAATTTCTGGCACTGTTGAAATCAATTTATCCATAGAGTTCTTGCTATCCTCCAAAACAACAAGAATCGTATTTTCATATTCTCTTAGGCCCCTCACTAATTTTTGGGCAGTTACAGCCTTCATACTTCCTGCATGCTCTATAACAAAAGCTCCCCCTGCAAGCTGGTTCAAAATAGCCATTACATCTTTTTTATTCAACGCATTTGCTGCAATCTTGGCAACCTTTCCTACAAAATCCTCATGTGTTGCTTGAATAGCCTTTACTGTATTAATGGCAAGTTGAGTTCTGCCAGACCCATGGGAACCTGTCACAATAATATTTCCAAAAATAGGATTCAAATCTGCCCCATCCAAAGCATGAATCAATTGCCCTCTCACATTTTCCATCTCTGTGTAAGATTCTAAAAACTCAAGCTCTTCATCTGTAAAATCTCTTTCCTTTTTCTTTTTTGATATTCGAGTCTGCGCTTTATCTTCTTTCGTTTGCTTTTCTTTCCCTTTCTTGCTATCTATCTCTTCCTTTGACTGCTCCTCCTCATAGACTTCTTCCTCGTACTCTTCCCCCTCTACATACTCCTCTTCTTCATAGGTCTCGTCATCCCTATACTCTTCCTCTGGCTCCTCCTCATAGACTTCTTCCTCGTACTCTTCCCCCTCTACATACTCCTCTTC
>CANOLZ010000141.1 GCA_947567075.1 uncultured bacterium | reverse complement strand
GAGCTATTTTTACTGCATTTTCTAACAAATCATAGGCATGTACAAATCCATTTGAAACATCTTTTTTTCTTCCTTCAAGTAATGCTAATGCCATTTTTATTCCCTCTTTTCTCTTTTGATCTTGTTCATCTTCATTCTTCTTTTTCTAAATGAAAACTTGTTATAGAAAGGGATTTTTTTAATCGTTCCATGTCAAAACCATAGACTGATTCTAGATGCACATAAATTCCCCTTTCGTCATAAGATGTCCCAATGACTAAATCTGCCAATATGTCCATAGGCTCAGACTCTATGGTCTCTTGAAAAAATTTGTATTCTTTTCTCTCTATATAGCCTTGGAAATTCCAGAAAATAAACTTCCCTCTTCCTTCTACAAAATAGAGTTCTTTATTCTCTGTGTTGACTAGGACATCTAAGAAATGTATACCTTTTTTCTTTTTTAAAGTTTCTTCTATTTTTTCCTCATAGTTGGATTCCGTTAATACAACAGGAACCATATCCAGGAATTCTCCTATACAATTGTAATATTCCTTTTCCTTTAACTCTCTTCCATAATGTAATACCATTATAGGAATTTCTGTTTCGTCCATATAGCTTTGTAAAAATTTTATAATGTTTTTAAGACCTAAATGAAATGCTTCCCCATTCTTTTTTTCTAACTCCATGTACATTTCTATTTCTTTTATCTTTCCTCCTCTTTTTTCTATGGAAGTCATGCAGCGATCATTGATCGTTTTCCAATTTTCTATATGTTCTTTCCAGTCTTCTAATAAATATGGAAAGTCCATATCTTTTTCCCATTCTTTTATAAAGTCACTATATTTTTGAGGTTTTTCCAAAGGAGTATCTTCCTTGTTCTCCCTCTGCTCCAACATATGTGTAAGATCTTGTCGAATAATTTCTGCGCTCATACCGTCAAAGCAAATATGATCAAATATCCAAATAATTATATATTTATCATCTCTTTCTTTAAGGCAGCATAATTTCCACATGATTTCTCCGCTCTTAGGTAGTTTTGCTGCCAAACTGGCTTGTATCTTTTTTTCTAAAATTTCCTTTGTATTGTCATCATACTTTCTTATATCTACAACACAAACATGTTGGGCAAGATGTTTCAGGCTTCTATCTATTTCTTTTTCCTGCCATACTTTGTTCTCAAAATCCCCAATGGAATGGAGGAGTTGATGTCTGTATACTTCTTTTGCAATAGCCTCTTTTACATCTTCTATTTCTTTTGTCGTATGCAGAACCATCCTTAGGCCGCTGACTCTTTGTTTTTTGCCTAAATGTAATTTCTGGATAGTAGACATTGGAAATTTTTCTCTTGTCCCTTTCTTTTGTAAAATTTTTGGCAAAATAGTGGATGCCATGGAACTATACTCTGCCAGTCCATCTAATTCTTCTGGATCCCCTTTACGGACTACTTCTCTATCTAGAATATTTTCAGGCAATCTTTCCCCTTGGCTGTTTAATCTTTGAAAGACTGGCATTTTTGCCAAATCCAATGGCGTAGTATAAGTTAAAATATTCTTCACTCCTACTTCATATCCTGCCTCCCTGAACTTTTGATCTATGGCAATGGCTCTTATAGAGTTTCCTCCACTAAAGAAAAAGTTGTCCCCTGGCTCCATTTCTGGGTTCTCTAAAACTTCCCTTAATGTATTCAACACATATTTCACAGAACCAGCCAAATCTTTTTGATTTTCTCTCTCTCTTGGCTGTGGGAAATGTTCTCCCCTTATCTGTGCCAATTTTTCATAGTCTATTTTTTTATTTGCATTTAATGGCATCTCTTCTACATAAACTATTTTTTCTGGAATCATATAATCTGGTATAAGTTTTTTTAAATAGTTTCTTATATATTGGGGAGTCAAATAGTTCTCTTTCTTTTCCTCCAATGTATAATATGCAGTTATATAATTCACTCCTTGTCTATCCCTTTGCACAAGGGCTGCCCCTTCTTTTACCCCTTCTATGGAGTCGAAATACTTTTCCACTTCTCTTAACTCTATGCGAAATCCATTGATTTTCACCTGAAAATCCTTTCGCCCTATGTAAATAAGTTCACCATCCTTTCTAAGAATGACCCTATCTCCTGTTTTATAAATTCTCTCTTTCTTTCTAAAGGTAATTTCCTCAAATCTTTCCTTTGTCTGTTCCTCATTGTTCAAATATCCTTGGGCCAGTCCAGAGCCTCCAATACAAAGTTCCCCTGGAACTCCCCATGGGAGCAGATGTCCCTGGGCATCTATAACATATAACGTAGTATCTGAAACTCCATGTCCTATTGGAATACTCTCACAATTTTCTTCTATCTCGTCTATTGGATAAAAGGTGGAAAATACTGTTGCCTCTGTCGGCCCATATATATTATGTAAATGTCCCTTTCCCAACTCCTTTAAAGCTTGTTTCATGTGGGAGACAGAGAGAGCCTCCCCTCCTACAAAAATCTTCTGAATGTTTTTCAACAGTCTGGCATCATAGTCTACCATCCTATTAAAAAGCGCTGCTGTTATAAAGGCTGCTTTGATTCTCTGTCCATCTAATATCTCCTTAAGTCTAGGAAAATCTAGTAATATGTCTTTTGGAATTACTAGGCAGCAGCCCCCTTTGAGTATAGGAGTAAACATTTCAAAAATGGATGCGTCAAAGGCATAACTTGCCCATTGTACTATATAATCTCCAGGACAAATTTCCACATAATTGGGAGCATAAGCAATTCTTAAAATACTTTTCCCCTTTACGGATACGCCCTTTGGGCTTCCTGTTGAACCTGAAGTATATAAAATATAAGCTTCATCATGAATGGATAAGTCTTCTCTTTTCTCAAATTGTTCATTTTCTTTTTTCTTCATTCCTTCATAGAGAGTTCCTTCGTTTATTACCCATTCTCTTGTATATTTTTCACAAACTCCCTCCTCCTGCACAATGGCTATTTTGGCATTACTGTCAGAGAGCATAAACTCCATCCTATTTTTAGGATATTGAGGATCTATAGGTAAATAGCTTGCCCCACATTTTAAAACTCCTAGTATGGATGCCATTTGTAATATTCCCTGTTCTAACACAAGGGCAACCCGATCATGTCTTTGAATCTCCCTTTCCTTTAATTCCATTGCTATGAAATTTGCCATATGGTTTAATTGTTGATAGGTTATCACCTTATTCCCTAATTGAATGGCTGTTCTTTTTCCTTCTCTTGCAGCTGTCTCCTCAAAAATTTCCGCAATGGATTTATCCTCCTTTATTTTTTGGTCATTGCTTACCTTTTCATAAAGAACCTCATCATCCTTTGTCAATGGAAAGGCTAACTGTTGAATAGGCAATTGATCGTTGTCCATAATCATAGTAAGGAGGACGAAAAATCTTTCTCCCATCTGTCTAATTGTCTCTTGTGCAAATAATTCTGTCCCATACTCTATATCCAATCCATAGCTGTTTTCACATTTTTCAAAAACAAACATTAAATCAAATTTTGCTGTTATGTCCTCCAAATCATGGTATTCCATTTTTATACCGTCTACTTCCATTTCCTGGGTTCCCTTTGTAACATAATTCATCATTACTTGGAGGAAGGGAT
>CANOLZ010000140.1 GCA_947567075.1 uncultured bacterium | reverse complement strand
TGCACAGTAAAAAATGCAAAATAAATGAAGAACCTTTTCAATAAATATAAAACTAACCAAAAGAATAGTTTCTAATATGCCTATCGTCCAGTTCAGAGGAATTTATAGGCATTGATGTGGAATAAAAAAAGTTGACACCCCATTTTCAAGGATTTGGTATATAATCCAGAGAATAAGGAGTGAACAAAAATGGCATAAAATAGACAATATGATCATGAATACAAAGTGCAGGCAGTAAAACTTGCAAAGGAAAGCGGACAAGCCAAGGCAGCCAAAGAGCTGGGGGTGCCAAAGAATACCATGTATGGCTGGGTAAAAGCCAACTGGCTTGGCAATCTTGATCTGGGAGCAGGCTCACAGACTCCTCAAAGCGCCATGACGCTTCATGAGGAACTGACCAGGCTTCGCCAGCAGGTTAAGGAGCAGGAAAAAGAAATCCACCGTTTGAAGAAAGAAAACGATTTTCTGGAGGAAGCCAGCGTTTTTTTCGCTGCAAGCCGTCTCAAGTCAGCAAAAACGAAAGAATGAAGTTTATTGCCTTAAAAACAAAAGACGGCAAATTAAAGGGGGATATTTCCTTTTGCTGCAGGATTTTGCATGTTAGCAGACAGGGATTTTATCAATATCTTACCAATAAAGACCGGCCCTGGAAGTATCAGCCGCTGGCAGATGCTATAATGGAAATCTGTAAGGAAGACGAATTCCATGACACTTATGGGCGAATCCGGATGTACCAGGCATTGATCCGGAAACAACCTGAAAATGTTGATATTCCAAGTGAACGTACTGTTTATCATATCATGGAAGAGATTGGTCTTAACCATCAGCCTAAACGGAAGCCAAACGGCATTACGAACGCAGACCGGGAAGCCAGAGGATCTCTTAAAACGTGATTTCCGGATGGAGAAACCACTGACCAGGTGTGTAACAGATATAATAGAAAACTTTATGTGTCTGCTGTTTTTGACTGTTTCGATTCCAGTGTGATTGGTCTGGCAATGGACACAAATATGAAAGCCCCGTTATGTGTACGAACACTGGAAAATGCCGGCAAAGCATATCCGGATATCCGAGAAGCAATTATCCACAGTGACAGAGGCAACCAGTATACCAGCCGGATTTACCGGGAAGCGATCTGTACATATGGAATTCAGCAAAACATGCACCGTGCAGGCGGAAGATGCCATGACAATGCCCGCTGCGAAAGCATGTGAGGCAGAAGGAAATCCGAACTGTTCTATGACCGTTATGAAAGGGAAAAGATGACCACAGAAGAACTGAAAACACTGATTTGGAGATATTTCATCAGCTACTGGAATAACCGGAGGATCTGTTCTGCTAATGGAGGTCTTCCCCCTATGGTAAAATGACAGCAATCCTATAATTCCCTGACAGAAACTGCATAGGAATCAAAGTCCTTGAGGAAAATGTGTCAACGAATCTTGACAAAATCAGACTGTATCCTTTCCACTGCTAGGCGGATTCGGTACTTTCACCCGTTAGAACGTGCGCTCGCCGGGCGCACAACAAAAGCCTTGGGACACCTTCCTTACGGAGGGTATCCCAAGCAAGATTCCTTTTTTCTAGTTCTTTAGTATTCTGGATATGGTATAACAATAGCTGCGATAATATAAGTAATGATGCCGCTTCCACCAGCTACTGTCAGTGCAACTACAAGAAGTCTTATAATTGTCGGGTCTATGTTAAAATACTCTCCTATCCCTCCACATACTCCACATATCATTTGATCCTTTCTTGACTTTGTTAATCTTTTAAATGAGCCTCCCATATTCATCCTCCATTCTTATTAAAAAAAATATCAACGCTTCCCATTCCACAATCTATCTCCATTTTCTGATTTCCCCCATTTCCATCTTTTAATTTAGCTCTTAAAAAAGAAGAATAATTTTCTTTGTCAATTTGGACAGAGCCCATATCACATTGAATGTCATACTGAAAGTCTTCTTTTGCCTGCTCTAAATACATACGAATGCTCCCCATGTCGCAATCTGCCTGTAAGTCTCCATTTACTCTTCCTTCCAATTGTACGCTTCCCATCCCAACAGATATCTCCGTATTGTCCAATACAGCTCCTGTCATGCTCAGTTCCCCTGCATCTACATATAACTTGCTGTTTCCAGTAGAACTTCCGTCTATTTTCATTTTACCCATTCCTACTTCTGCATATAGATCCTTTGTATGAATATTTTCTATATTTCCTTCGCCCATTCCACAATAAATTTCCACCTCCTTAAGTTCAGCCTTTTTGGGAACATATAAAATGAATTGGGGAAAAGAACGGCCGTCTGTTCTAAAGATAGATTTCCAACCATATTGTTTACTTTCCATTCTTAAAGAATCTCTTTCATTTTCCCATATAAAATATCCTGTTTTATTGCTTTCAAATTTGAAGGCGTCCCCATCATAAGGAACAAGGCGAAAATAAGCTGCGTCCATATCTAAATAAATACTTTTTATTTCTCCAGCCTTCCCCAATTCTCCACTTTCCCCTACTATATTGTCCTCTTTATTTTCATTTATCCCCTTCTCATTCATGGCATAGAAGGGCAGGGGAAGAAAAGAAGCGCCACCTAGCCTCTCCTGAAATACCGATGATATCCTGGCTCCTCCTAAAACTGCCCCTGTTCCTGCTATGGCAATTCCAGTCAAAATAAAAATCAAACTCAGCCAAAGGGTTACTCTTGTAAATCTTTTCATGCTGTCTTCCTCCTATTCCATAAGCTTCCTATTCCTTTTCTACATACTTCTGCACATTTGGGAACAGCTGCTCCACATATCCAAACAGTAAGCCATAAGAAAAACAGGCCTATTCCAAATAGAAAAAATCCAGCTCCTATAAGAAGTATCCCTGAAAAAGGTTCAGCAAATATGGAAACAATTCCTATTCCAAAAATAATGCAACCTGTTAGCAGCAAAACTACGGCTAAAATAGCACCTCCTAGAACAATCCCAGCCACTGTTAAGATGACGGTTACCAACCCTCCCAAAAGGCTCCCTGCTGCTGCGAAAACTAAGGGGCTTAAGAAAACTCCTAGAAGAACAATAAGAATCAGTTTTCCCATGTCTCCTCTCCCATACTGTCTTCCGTTCTTCTTTTCTTCAACTATCTTACTATCTAAAGGGTAGGAACTTTCAAACCTCTGATCCTTATATCCCCTTTCTGAATACTCTCCTGATAGGTTTTCCTTTTCCAATAAACCTGCCTTAATCATAGCCACAACTTTTTCTGGACTTTCTAATTCCCGAATCACCTCATCCTCATTTTCCTCTCCTGCATCGTCAAAATAATCATTATAAAAGCAAAGCGCCTCTTCTCTCTCATCTTCCTGAACATCATTTAACAATATTTCTAAGCGCTCCATAAATTCCTTCCGCTTCATCCTGCGCAACCTCCCTCAAACATAGTTGAAATTTTGGTTGAATAATTCCGCCACTCAGCCTTATATAAACTAAGCTGTACATTCCCTTTTTCCGTTACTTTATAATAGCGCCGATTCCGTCCTCCATATTCCATGTCATAAACTTCCAGACAGTCATCCCTCTGGAGTCTGCGCAGCACAGGAT
>CANOLZ010000139.1 GCA_947567075.1 uncultured bacterium | reverse complement strand
GAACAGGTACTACCCCTGTCCAAAGTAAGGCGCCCACTAAACCTGCCCCAGCGCCAGCTCCAAAAGCGGCTCCCAAGGCTGCAGGAGGAGCTGGAAGCGTGAAGATTGAAGCGGGAGCAGCAGGAAAAATCTTTAAATTAGAGGCTAGTGTAGGTCAGTCAGTGAAAAAAGGCGATACGGTTGTTGTTTTGGAAGCAATGAAAATGGAAATACCCGTTGTTGCGCCCCAGGATGGAACAGTAGCAAGCGTCCATGTATCTGTGGGAGATCAGGTAGAGGCAGGAGCGTTGCTGGCAACATTAAACTAAAGGGATTTTTTATAAATAATACGGGAGGTCAACGAAATGTCTTATATAGTAACTACATTAGAGAATCTGTTACAGCAGACGGCATTCTTTAACTTAGACTGGAAAAATTATGTTATGATTGCCGTAGCCTGTCTTTTTCTCTATTTAGCAATTGCAAAAGATTACGAACCCTTATTATTGACTCCAATCGCTTTTGGAATGTTGTTAGTAAATATTTATCCAGATATTATGCTTACTATTGAGGAATCATCCAATGGAGTCGGAGGTTTGCTGCATTATTTTTATTTATTGGATGAGTGGGCCATCTTGCCATCTCTCATTTTTATGGGGGTTGGAGCTATGACGGATTTTGGTCCCCTTATTGCAAATCCAAAGAGCTTTCTTTTAGGGGCAGCCGCACAATTTGGCATATTTGCTGCATATTTTGGTGCGATTGCTTTAGGATTCAATGATAAGGCAGCAGCAGCTATTGCGATTATTGGAGGAGCTGATGGGCCTACTTCCATTTTTCTTGCAGGGAAATTAGGGCAGACAGCTCTCTTAGGCCCCATTGCTGTGGCAGCTTATTCTTATATGTCTTTAGTGCCAATTATTCAGCCGCCTATAATGCGTTTTTTTACAACAGAGGAAGAACGGAAAATTAAAATGGCCCAGTTAAGGCCAGTGTCCAAACTAGAAAGAATTCTTTTTCCTATCATTGTAACAATTGTTGTCTGTATTATTCTGCCTACGACAGCTCCTTTAGTTGGTATGCTTATGCTAGGGAATCTCTTTAGGGAATCAGGAGTTGTGAGACAACTGGCAGACACAGCTTCCAACGCTATGATGTACATTGTCGTCATTCTTCTAGGAACATCTGTAGGAGCTACAACAAGTGCAGAGGCGTTTTTAAAATTGGATACTATTAAAATTGTTGTGCTAGGTTTAGTTGCCTTTGCTTTTGGAACTACAGCGGGAGTATTGTTTGGAAAATTAATGTGTAAGTTAACAGGTGGAAAGGTCAATCCTCTCATTGGATCCGCAGGAGTATCCGCAGTGCCCATGGCAGCCAGAGTATCTCAGAAAGTAGGGGCAGAGTCTGATCCAACGAATTTCCTGTTAATGCATGCCATGGGACCAAATGTGGCGGGAGTTATTGGAACGGCAGTTGTAGCTGGAACATTTATGGCTATTTTTGGCGTTTAAAATTTGAATCAATTGATTGGAGGAATAAAAAATGGCAAATCAATCACCAAAGCCGTTAAAAATTACGGAAACTATTTTACGTGATGCCCATCAGTCTTTAATAGCAACAAGAATGCCCACAGATCTTATGTTGCCTATATTAGATACAATGGATAAAGTAGGATATCAATCCATTGAATGCTGGGGTGGAGCTACTTTTGACGCTTCTTTGCGGTTTTTAAAAGAAGACCCATGGGAAAGGCTTCGGAAAATTAAGGCAGGGATAAAAAACACAAAGCTTCAAATGCTCTTTAGAGGACAGAACATTTTAGGATACCGTCACTATGCAGACGATGTAGTGGAATACTTTGTTCAAAAGTCCATTGCCAATGGAATCGACATTATTCGTATTTTTGACTGTTTTAATGATCTTAGAAATTTACAGGCTGCTGTTCGAGCTGCAAATAAAGAAAAGGGGCATGCCCAGATTGCTCTTTCCTATACATTAGGGGATGCCTATACAATGAAATATTGGATGGATATGGCCAAGAAGATTGAAGAGATGGGAGCTGATTCTATCTGTATTAAAGATATGGCAGGTTTGCTTGTTCCATATCAAGCTTCTGAGCTTATTTCATCTATGAAGAGTGTGACAAAACTTCCCATTCAGCTTCACACCCATTATACTTCTGGAGTGGCAGGAATGACTTACTTAAAAGCAGTGGAAGCAGGGGTGGACGTTATTGACTGTGCCATTTCTCCCTTTGCCATGGGAACATCTCAGCCTGCAACAGAAGTTATGGTGGAAACCTTTAAAGGAACTCCTTATGATACAGGCTATGATCAGCAGATTTTGGCGAAAATTGCAGATTATTTCCGCCCCTATCGAGATGAATGTCTTGCAAATGGTCTCTTAAATCCTAAGGTTATGGGTGTTGATATAAAGACACTGCTGTATCAAGTTCCAGGGGGAATGCTGTCCAACATGGTATCACAGCTAAAGGAACAAAATGCAGAAGATAAATATTATGAAGTGCTTCAGGAAATTCCAAGAGTACGTCAGGACTTAGGAGAACCTCCTTTGGTAACCCCATCTTCACAGATTGTAGGTACGCAGGCAGTATTTAACGTTTTGATGGGAGAACGTTATAAAATGGCCACAAAAGAGACAAAGGCAGTGTTTAGAGGGGAATATGGGCAGACAGTAAAACCTTTTAACAAAGAAGTGCAAAAAAAAGTGATTCCTGGAGAAAAGGTTATTACATGTCGGCCAGCAGATAATATTCCCAATGAGTTAGATAAAATTGAGTCTGAAATGAAAGAATGGAAAAAGCAGGATGAGGATATATTGTCCTATGCGTTGTTCCCTCAAGTAGCAACAGATTTCTTTAAGTATCGCCAAACACAGGAAGAAAAAATTGATGTGACAAAGGCAGATACGGAAAACGGAGCTTATCCAGTATAAAAGATATATGTTTTCTAGAGGGTCTCGTCAAAAAGGCAGTAGCTTATAAGGAAACATTATAAAAACGAGCCAGGTAAACGAAAAACTCTATGTGATTGAGAAATCTTTCCCATAGAGTTTTTTTATAGAGATGTCCTTTGTTTCTAGTAAAAGAAACCTTATAAAAAATTATTTTTATAAAAGTATGAAAAACCCAGGACTCCACAGGTATATGAGATTCTTCCTAATTTTCTTCTCCACTTTGTTCCACATTATTTATATATATGTCTGGATATTAGATATTCAAAAATATCTTAGCGTGATAAAATATAATAAAGAGGAGGAGATGATGATGGGCAATTGGAACGGATTTCAAAAAGAATTTATGAAAACACTTGCTGATATTCAGGAAAACTGTGTTCAGATGGCTTTGAGTCAAAATGATAACCAATCTTTAGAGGATAAATATTATGATATTACTTCCGAGATTATTATAAGATATGGCAATCCTAATATTAGAAAATGGAAGGTAACTTGTGAAAAAACAAAAGAAAGCCTCAAAGATAATCCCTATATAGAATTGCATGATGTTGTATGTAATTATTTGAAAGGTGTTGATTGACAACTATCTCTCTTACCGTCGCAAACAGAAACGAGTGATTTTTACGGAAAGGGTACCTCTTTCCTATGATTGAGTTTTAATAGGAACACTATAATATCAAGGCTTT
>CANOLZ010000138.1 GCA_947567075.1 uncultured bacterium | reverse complement strand
GATGATTTTTTTTCTTATAATAAAAAAAACATTTACAAGATTAAAAAAATATAGTATTATAATAAATAATATTAGAAATGAAAAAAGTCTACAGAAGTAAAAAGGAGGAAACAGAGTGGGGAAATTGAAAACAAAACTCATAATCTGTGCTGTGTCAGGTTTACTAATAATAGGAGGAGCCCTTTGCCCAGGAAATCCCTTTACTGTAAAAGTAGAGGCCAGTGTACTTACACAAGAGCAGCAGGTGGCAGCCTTGCAGGCTCAGCAGGCTTTAGCCTTACAAGCCCAACAGGCAGCGGCTCAGCAGGTTCAGCAAGCCTTAGCCCTGCAAGCCCAACAGGCGGCGATTCTACAAGCCCAGCAAGAACAAGCTTATCAGGCGCAAGTGCTCTCAACCCTTCAGGCCCAGCAGGCAGCTATGCTCCAAATTGGTCAAACGAGGGGAATAACACAAGAGCAGCAGGAGAATTTGGCTTATATTGCACAGATGCAGCAAGAGATGACTTTGGGAGTAAATCAGCTATTTATGGAAGAACTAGCTTTGATAGAGGCAAATGGAGATCCTGCTTATATTCTTCAAATTCAGCAGGAATTAAATGAATTGGGATATCCCTGCCCTGTAACAGGAATATTGGATGGACAGACAAGAATAGCCTTTTATCAATTTTATACAGATTATATGTCCATGGTAAATGGAGTTATCAGCTTAGTTGCAGCAGTCGCAGTATAGGAGAATGCATTCAGAAGCTTTAACTTGTCATTACTTTGGATAAGGATTTAAATAAGGGAGTTATTGCAGAATAGAAGAGTAAACATCTATGGGGCAATGACTCCTTTTTATTTTTTATTCTATGGTTTGTTACCTAGACAGAAGAAAGAGTATGAATCATCTATTCATAAACTAGAATAAATGTAAAGAAGAACTTAAATTTGGGCTTTAGAGAGGCTTTTTGGAAGTGAACTTGTAAAAGATAATCTCGAAACAGCTGGAGCATTTATTTTGTATCTTCCAATTTCAGTTATTTGCGTTTATAATAAATAGAAATAAAAGGACAAAAGGCCTATCCATTATAGGCAGCACAAATAATATAAGTAGATGAACTATCTTTTTGCAAAGAATAACAAGGAGGGATTATGAACCAGAAAGAAAGAATGTTAAACAGTCTGCCCTATAAGGCATGGCTTGATGGCTTGGAAGAGGAAAGGGAAGCTTGCAAGGAAAAGATTTATGAATTGAATTTTCTAAAGCCAAAAGAAAGGGGGGAGATTCCAAGACTGCTTAAAAGATTATTTGGAAAAACAGGGGAAGAAATTTGGATAGAGCCTCCATTTCATTGTGACTATGGTTGGAACATTGAAATAGGAGATTATTTTTTTGCAAATTATAATCTTACCATTCTTGATGTAGGAAAGGTCACCATTGGAGCAAATGTGCAAATTGCACCAAATGTATCTATTTATACAGCGGGGCACCCTATTCATCCAGAAAGCCGCAACTCTGGATACGAATATGGAATTCCTGTCACCATTGGAAATAATGTATGGATAGGCGGCAATTCGATTATCCTTCCAGGGGTGACTATTGGAAATAATGTAGTAATTGGGGCAGGAAGTGTAGTAGCAAAAGATATTCCTGACAATATGATTGCAGTAGGCAATCCTTGCAGAATTATCCGCAAGATTACAGAAGACGATAGAATGTATTACTTCAAAGATAGAACTTTTGATTCAGAATCTTGGAATGATATGAAAGAGAATGGAATTTTATAAAAAATGTTTGTTGCTAATTGAATTGTGAGTTAAAGTTATACAGCTCTGCAAACAGGAATGGATAGTGTTGCTAAATCAACTCCAAGGCTTTTTTATAGAGGGAGTCTAAATCACAGCCACAACTCCCTCCCCCTTCTTTGTCTGTTTGCTTTACTATCTATATTAAGGCGTCCTTTTTAGCTTTTTTGTCTAACCGTTGTTGCACTGGAACAGATACGAAATCTCAGTTAGATTCAATATACGGTATCCATAATAGCATTCCCTTCAAATGGATTACATAGGTTTTAAATTTTTATTGAGCCTGTCCACCATCCAGGCAATTCGCTTTTCTCGTCCAGCATCTGTCTTTGCATCAAGATATGCCCGTGTATAAGTTTTCTTTACGGATGGTGACATAGCTTGAAAATTTCTGTAGGCAGGTTCATGCCCTTTCAACAGTGCAGATAGGCAGGCAATCTGTTCCTCTGTAATGATTGCTAGAGGGTTTGGGGCTCCCCACTGACCATTTTTCTTGGCCTCATCTATCTTCTTCCTGCCAAAATCAGTCATAAGTCCTTGTTCTTCAAGACTTTTTACCAATGCTTTGTTCTTCTCTGACCATTTGCTATTTTCTCTGCGCAGAGAAAAATATTTTTTTTAAGTCTTATCATCAATCTTTTCCATTTTTCCGTCAATCCAGCCAAAGCAGAGAGCTTCTTCCAAAGCTTCTCCTGCTTTTATAGTTTTCGGCCCGCCAGTCTTGCCAAACAAAAGCCAGATACCTTCATTTGACAGGCAATGCTCATAAAGCCATTCACGAAATTCTTCTCTGCTGGTAAACTGCATTGTTTCATTCATGATATGTTCTCCTTATTGTTTGCCTTGCTTAGCAAAAGGGTAGAAATTCCCATTATAGTTTAATAATTTTTATAAAACTATTAATCATTATATTTGTTCATTAAAATATCCTCTATCCTCAAAAATACGAAGGTTATTGTAGGGGACACCACATAATATAATATAACACAAAACATAGGGGAATTGTGATGGATTTGGAAAAACCAATGATATGTATATACCACAACGTTTTTTAGCTCAGATTTAAACATATTCTTCCATACAAATGTAAATGGTACTTGAAAGGATAGGACAGATTTTGTGAAAAATAAATATTTTTTATTTGTGTTTGCTTTTTTTATATACTTCATCTTATAAGGCTATGCAAGTATAATAACTGACGCTATATTAAATCGGGCAGATATAGAATCTGTTTCCAGCCTCCTTCATGCAATAGATATAAAATATACTACTATTATAAAAAAACAAGGAAATCCCATTATAGATTTTATAAACCATGAACAGCAAGCATTAGCTCATGAAAACTATGAAGAGTTAATGACTCTTTATAATTCATATCCAACTGTTTGGAACAATCTATATTCTAAAGTAATCAAATCTCCATGGACTGTTAATCGTATTAAAAACACGAAGGATTTTTACTTATTTACAACATATTATGCTACAAACTACTATGGTATAATCCAAGCCCTTGAAATTGATTGCATCATTAAAATGATTAACACAAGCTTTACAGAATATAAGACTGCTTTGCTTTCTTGCTTATTTTATGCAATGAAAGAAGCCGTTTTTTCCAAGGATGGTCACATGGCTCAGCCACTAAAAAAAGAATATTTATGAATTATTCATTAAAAAATTCAAGGAATATATCAATATTCCACTTTCAAAATATTCTGGAAGGAACCGGATCTTTAATACTAATTTTGAAGAATTATTAGACGAAAATCTTTTTTCTAATGTAGGTTTAGTCTATGCAGATTCCCCATATAAGGATATGCAATATTCAAGATATTATCATCTGCTGAATGTAGCTGCCAAATATGAG
>CANOLZ010000137.1 GCA_947567075.1 uncultured bacterium | reverse complement strand
CCCCAACATCCTACATATTTTTGCCTATCATTCCTGCCTTTTAAAAGATTTCAAGCAAAAGAAAAAACTGCTGTAAAACAAACGTTTTTCCAGCAGTTCCTCCTTTATTTATTTATTCCTGTGATTTTATATCCCTCTTTTGTTAAAGCAAACCATATATTATATTGTTCCTCCCCCATCATGTATCCTGACTGAACTTCTAATATGTGAGCTGCATCTGTATCTTGTATTCCCCTGGCTAATTCCTCAGTAATTACCATATCCTGATCCAATTCCATGAATTCCTTCTCATTAGCTGCAATAACCATCTCGTCCAACTTAAAGGGATATTGAATGTACAAGGAAAGGGTTTCCATGTCTCTTAAGGCAATGGCCGACTGTACCTTAGCAGCAAAATCTTCTGGGCTCTCCCCCTGAATGGCTGACTCCCTGGAAGTCTCATAACTCACACTATCAATGGTATAATAAAAATCTGGCTCCACAGTCCCATCCAAGGCTGGATTTTCTCTCAAAAGATAGAGAAAAGAAGCTATCTCCTCTAAAGTATCTCCTGCCTTATAGGAAGCCAGCACGGTTACACTTCCATCATCGTTTTTTTCGTAGCTGATGATCTCTGTCTTTACTTCTCCTGGCTCTCCCACTCTGCAATAATATGAATCATCATTACTATTATACCAGACTTGTTTTTTCAAAGGAGAAGGAATCTTTGGCAGCTCCAAAATATTAGGAAAGAATATGCCTGCTAATTCCTCTACGACAATGCGGTGAAGTCTTATATCTTCTCCCTTTATCCCGTATAAGTCCCCGTAGCTAGGCCCAATTTTGCTAATGGCATAGGCAAGGACACCCCAGTAGAAATCTGGGTTCTCTCCTTCATATTCTCCTTGCTTCTCACAAAGATATGCATTAATTACAGAAAAAACAGGAAGCATGGCCTCCACATTCTCCTCTTTTACTCCTTCCTCCTTTGGATCTATCTCTTCCTGAATATTTTCTTGTTCTTTTTCCACTTTATTCTGTTCTGTATTTTCTTCCTCTACTGGCACAAATACCTCTTCTGCCTCTGTGCTGTTTGAGCATGACCAGCAAAAAAGCAAACCAATAAACAGCGTACCCACAAGCAATACATTTCTCCTCTTCATCCCATTCCCCTTTCCCTCTCTTTTTCATTGGCAATCCTGTTTTTCATTCTATAATAAACAGACATGGATTTCAACTGTTATCTTTCTGGAAAAGAAAGAGGATGGTGAGGATTTTCCAGAAAATTCGATTATATTCTTTTTCCTTACATCCGCTCAGGGGCATAAAAGCCTAGCATATGGATATTTCTTTCTAATATATCCCTTGTTAAAATAAGAAGAGCAATCCAGCTGGACTTCTTATCCTCCTCTTTTTCTGAAAGAATTTTCGTTTCATGGTAAAAACGGTTAAATTCATTAGCCAGTTCATAAACATAGGCACAAATTTTATGGGGAGCCTTTTCCTCAAAGGCATTGTCCACCACTCCGTTAAATTGTGCCAGCCCTAGCATCATAGCTAGTTCTCCTTCACTTGTGGGCTCTTTTATTTCCTTTTCTTCCAGTTTCCCTCCCATCTCTTCGTATTTGGACAAGATAGACTTAATGCGAACAATAGTATATAATATATAAGGGCCTGTATTTCCCTCAAAAGATGTAAACCTGTCCATATCAAAAATATAATCTTTTGATGCCTGGTTTGATAAATCTCCGTATTTAAGGGCAGATAATCCTACGATTTTGGCTGTTTTTTCCATCTCTTCGCCTACACTGTTTTTATTTTTTTCAATTTTCCTCTCCATCTCTTCTTGAATACTGGCCATTAAATGTTCTAGCCGCATGACTCCCCCTTCCCTTGTCTTAAAAGGTTTCCCGTCTTTTCCATTCATTGTCCCAAATCCAATAAATGTCAGCTTTGTATCATCTTTGACCAGTTTTGTCTTTCTTGCGCAGCGGAATACTTGTTCAAAATACAGCTCCTGTCTTTTATCTACAACATAGAGAATCTCATCTGGCTCTATCTCTTCCATACGCTGCTCTATTGTGGCTAAATCTGTCGTATTATAAAGAGATGCTCCATCGGATTTTAGAATCATGCATGGAGGAATTTCTTTTGTATCCTTCTCTTCCTTTACATCCACAACAAGGGCGCCTTCACTCTCATAGGCATAGCCCTCCTCTCTCATTCTCTGAACCATGGCAGGAATTCGATCTTGTACACTGGATTCCCCATTCCAAAGTTCAAACTCTACATGTAAAGCTTTATAATTTTTCTTTAAATCCCTCACAGATACGTCTAAAATATGGTTCCATAATGCTCTGTAACCTTTTGTTCCCTTCTGTAACAGATAAGTAGCTTCCATGGCTTTCTCTTTGTATAACGGATCTTTCTTTGATTTTTCACTGGCTACCGGGTAAATCTCTTCTAATTCCTCTATTGTAAAAGGAGGGGTTTTTGGATAATCTCCTTCATAGGATAAGTCAAAATAGGGGAGTTCTGGCTGCCTTTCCTTTAATTCTGTAATAATCAGCCCCATTTGAAGTCCCCAGTCCCCTAGGTGGATATCCCCTATCATTCGATGTCCTAAATAACTCCCTATTCTCTTTAAGCTCTCTCCTATAATTGCAGAGCGCAGATGACCTACATGGAGAGGCTTTGCTACATTCGGTCCGCCATAGTCTACAACTATGGTTTTTGGGTTCTTATCCCTCTTTAGGCCAAACTCCTCCTCCTGCCTCATTTGTTGTAAATAGTTTACTAAAAAGGATTCCTTTATTTTTAAATTTAAAAATCCTGGAGCTACTGGATCTGCCTCCTTTATCATCCTGCTTTCTAAAAGCTGTTCTGCCACATCTTTGGCAATAACAATGGGCGCCTTTTTATACTCTTTGGCAGCTGCCATTGCCCCATTACACTGAAATTGACATAAATCCGGGCGGTTTGACAAAGTTACCTTTCCATATTTCTCATTATAACTGCTCTTAGAAAAAGCGTCCTGTACTTCTTTTGATATTAAATCCAACAATTTTTCCATATCTATTACCATGCCTTTCTTTTTGCCTTCTTGTTTTCTGCCCCTTTCTTGGCCTATATCCTATTCATTATAATATGGAGTTTACAAAATTTCCAGCGTTGGTTCATTTCTCTTCATAGTTGAAGTATAATGCATATTTTTATATAGAATTCCTGAATTTGCTCCTACTTGAAAAGTCTGCAAGCTTGAAGCAGCTCTTATGACTATATTTATGCCTTTGCTTGTAATCTCTATTGCCATCATTTTATCCTCCTTAATAAATCATTTATTTGAAATCCATTTCTATGTTGCCTCTATAACGCCTAAAATAAGGTTGCGCTCCAATCTTTTGTAGTTTTTTCATAAGTAATGTTTACTTCTTTAGCTTCTGAATTAGGTTCATAATAGCAGGAGTGCCCACTGCTTCCAAATCCGGGAAGTTGGTAAAACTATATAGATTTTTCCCGCTGCATTGCTTTTATATAGAAAATTATCAAAAACTTTCCTATCCACATAAACATATCTCCTATTCTATGAAATTATTTTATATAAAATATCACTCTCATCAAAAAAAAATAACATTATCACCATCATATCCATATACAAATATACTTTCATTTTCATTGTGCCTATCATAGAAAATTCCTAGTACACACAACATAGGAGCAACGAATGTATTCGCTGCAGCAATCCCTTTGGACAATCTATATTGGACAATTCTTGTCACTCTCCGGCGGATTTTTGATATTCCTTATCC
>CANOLZ010000136.1 GCA_947567075.1 uncultured bacterium | reverse complement strand
TTTCTTTCTATTTTTTCAAAAAAACACTTGACTTTTTATTAGCAGGCTTTTCAATGAGCGCTATCACAAGCTCAAACGACACGGTTGCGCCGGCGCAAATCTCGAATATTTCCCGCTGCGTTTTTTGGGAGAGGGGGCAGCCGTCTATGTACCGGTAGCGTACAGATTCCGCCGGCTTTATCCCGGAAGAGATCTTTCCAGCGCTGTCACCGGGAGTCGGTCCGGCTTCCCCCTGCTCTCCCAGCTCGACGGCTTTTGGGACGGATGCGTGATCCATCCGGTCAGTGGCCGGCCACAGTGAGAGGACGGCGGCCAGGATCAGCGTTCCGGCACACTTCAAAAGGACCGCTTTTTTCTTTTTTACCATTATGCTTCTCCTTCCTCTTCCGTTACCGGTACGTACCCGAATCCTTCTGCGAGCCGAAGCATGAGGGTTCTGCTTATCTCTTTCATTTTTTCTTCCGGGATCTCTTCCTGGCGCACATACTTTCCGTCAATCCGTATGTAATTTTCTATCGTCACAGCCTTCGCCCCTTTCTGACCCTTTTCCTTACTATATGTTTTTTTGGTTCTATTGGTGATTTTGTTTATTGGATTGGATTGACTTACGTATTCCCCCTTTAAAAGTGGAAAACCTGCGTCAATGTCCACATTTCCCACATTGTCACTTCACACATCTTTGCTGCCGCCGATGCTATCACGGGGTTGTCCGATTTTGTTTTTTCGCGATAAAAACGAAATCTCTCAACCACCTTGACCAGAGTATCATTGGTCCTGCTATCCGTATTCCCTGTTTTCTTTTCCATGTGTATCACCTCTTTCCTTTCCATTTTGGCCGCCCTTGCTTTTTCTGCTCCCTTCTCCTATACTGTACCTACAGGGTACTGGCATACCCAAGTAAAAAAAGAAAGGAGAATTATATGATTGTTATAAACGACTTCCAAAAGTTCTACACTGTGCTTACAGAACTAGATGAATCCAATATCCAATATAAACTCTATGGAAATATGGAAGAAACCTTCTCTGGTGCCCATGCAGGCTTTGACACTCCTCCAAACAATACATTACGCATCAAGTTAGTTGCCCTAACTACAATAGGCACTATATTCTGTAACAGCAGTATCAAATTGGCTAACGCTGATTCTGTCCAACTTGTGAAGCAGCAGTTTAGTGAACTATCCGTTTCAGAATCAGGCATTTCTTATAACAAAGATTCTGGAAATATAACCATTTCTTAACCTGTTGGCGGCACGGCTAATACTGTGCCGCTCTTTCCAAAAGTTCTAATGCTCTTACTGCTGTTTCCTCATTTTCTGTCCGAAAATAAATTTTCAAAGCCTCTCTGCAAATGAAACTGATGTTATTTGTATTAAACCGTTCTGTCATTTCATCTAAAGTTTTTGCTTCTACCGGATTTTCCATAATCTGTTCACCTCCATGATCTAATCTTTCACAAGCCGTTAGTTTCCTTCCTTTCCGGTGCCAGATCCTGCTTCTTAAGCCACTCCCATAAAATCTGAAGAATTTATCCGTATTCCCTGTTTTCTTTTCCATGTGTATCACCTCTTTCCTTTCCATTTTGGCCGCCCTTGCTTTTTCTGCTCCCTTCTCCTATACTGTACCTACAGGGTACTGGCATACCCGAGTAAAGAAAGAAGGATGCACTATGAAACCAGACAAGAATATACAAAAAGCAATAATCGAATCCTGCCTAGACGAATCCACCAAGGTCATTCGCTATTTAAAAGAACAGGAACAAAGACAAAAGCCTTACAACTTAGCCGTTCTCATTTTCACTATCATCAGTGCATTGGGGGCCGTTATTGCCGCAATTACCGGAATCCTCATGTGTTTCCAATAAAGTCTTTACCCCCCTTATTTCCTTTAAAATCTGAACCAGAAACATCAGGTTGACATTTTTCGCTTTGTCAGCCTGTTTCCCAATCAATTCAAGGCCCTGATCTGTTAAAAACATTTTTTATCACCTCTTTCCTTTCGTCTTCCACTGATGTTTAGGACTAGCCTTTGTCATCTCATCCTTTCGAATGTCACTTAAAACCTTGATTATCTCTAGTGGCTGGCGTTGAACCTCTTTTTCAAGGTCGGCCACTCTCTCTTCTAAGTTCCTAAAACGCTTTTTTGAAATCCACATCTCTCTTTACCTCCTTCTGTTCGTTCGCCCTAGCTTTTTTTATGTCCCTGCGGACTTTAAAAACAAATGGTTCACTTCAATTGTCGTCTTGTCCTTTTACCGTTTTTGCCTTATACTATATATACAGGTCGCTGGCATGACCGAGTATATTATGAAAGGAAACCTATCATGTCTGAAATTAATGATTATTGTCCTATTGTAGATGAGATGGTCAACGTTCTTTACCATACTCAAAAAGTTCCCGTTTTGGGTTCCTTAAACCTTCAAAATGGAAGCAACTACATTGACGAGTGTTCCCACGGCGACCAGTGCAGACAATCATCTGCTAACTGCCCTATATTCCTAAAACTAAATAAACACTAGAATGGCATTTTGAGCCCATCGGTTAATCCATCGGTGGGTTCGTCCTTTAAAACTTCCACGTCACAACGATGGTAGTCGAACACTTCCTCCTTCCCTTCCTTGTCATAAACCACCATTAAATCCATATCTGGACGAAAAAGAACACGCTCCACATTCTTACGTTCTAACTGAATTGTTTCTCTTTTCTGTTCCATTGAAAACGATTCTGGTGGAAGCACACGTGATAAATATGCCCTGATTGTCATTTCTTCACCTCTACTCTTTCTGTTCGTTCTTGCTTTTTCTGCTCCCTTCTCCTATACTGTACCTACAGGGTACTGGCATACCCGAGTAAAGAAAGAAGGATACACTATGAAACCAGTCAAGGTCGGCCACTCTCTCTTCTAAGTTCTTAAAACGCTTTTTTGAAATTCACACCTCTTTCTTTACCTCCTTTTTGTTCGTTCGCCCTTGCTTTTTCTATGTCCTTGCGGACTTTAAAAGCATTTGTATTTGATAAAAGCACTGCCCTAACTACTCCATTCAAAAATCTTGAAATTTTTTTCAAGTTATGGTAAAGTTATTTCATGTCGTTAAGGCAATGAAAGGAGCGTGGTCTAATTGACCAAACCTCCGTATTTATTCACATGAAATTTCTTTTTCTTCTTTTTTTTCTTTCTCTTAGGTGTCTGAAATCTTTTCTTCCCAGTAAAATGATTACAGTTATTTGGTTGCGAAATTTTTTTCACCTCTCTCACTATGCAAAATCAATTACCTGATATGGTAAAATTTTTTCACACATATACCGCATATTGTGTTTTTCACAATAATTTTCTTGATTTTCTAAATATTTCATTGTAAAATACATATGAAACTGATGGTTGCACAATATCAAGAATGGAGGTACATACTATGCAACAAAAAATTTTGCAATACATTCATAAGCATTTTAAAGAAACTGGAACATCGCTTTGCTATGTATTATTTGACCAAATAGACGAAAATAGGGCGGCAGTTAAAAATTCTATAAATAATTTAGAAAAAGAAGGCTATATAGAAACTTCTCATCCCGCCATTGGCTCTATTTGTGCCCGTTTAACCGATTATGGTCTTTCATTTTGTCAACAATCCGAAGAACTATGAATTTTAAGTCTATCAGAATATCTGCGGCGCATATCCTAACCAAATCAGGAAAGGCAGGATATGCGTTTATTACTTTTACCGGCTCTCCGTAAACACGCACATCTTTAATCCCTTTGCGCAAAGAATAGTGAAAACTTATATAATATAATCAAAGAATCCCTATATTTTCAAGGATTTTATAAGGAAATGTAGGAATA
>CANOLZ010000135.1 GCA_947567075.1 uncultured bacterium | reverse complement strand
CTCTATGACGTACAGTTACCATTTCATCTTTTTCTGATTCAAAATCATAGGTAACACAAAAAGGGGTTCCAATCTCGTCCTGTCTTCTATAACGCTTCCCAATATTTCCCCTATCGTCAAATTCACAATAATAACGCTTGCTTAAACTTGTAAAAACCTTCATGGCTCCTTCGTTTAGTTTTTTCGACAATGGAAGCACTCCTATTTTCACTGGAGCTAAGGCAGGATGAAAATGAAGAACTGTCCGCATATCCCCTTCTCCTATCTCCTCCTCATCATAGGCAGCACATAAAAAGGCTAATACTACTCGATCTGCTCCAAGGGAAGGTTCAATGACATAGGGAACATATTTCCAATTTTTTTGATCATCAAAATATGTTAAATCTTGACCAGATGTATTTTGATGCTGAGTCAAATCATAATCTGTCCTATCTGCAATTCCCCACAGCTCTCCCCATCCAAATGGAAATAAAAACTCAATGTCTGTTGTTGCTTTAGAATAAAAGGAAAGTTCTGCCTCCTCATGATCCCTTATGCGTATCTCTTCTTTTTTCATGCCAAGGGAGTAAAGCCAATCAATACAAAATTGTTTCCAGTATGCAAACCATTCTAAATCTGTATCAGGTTCACAGAAAAATTCCAGTTCCATTTGCTCAAATTCTCTTGTCCGGAATGTAAAATTTCCTGGCGTAATCTCATTTCGAAAGGACTTTCCAATCTGGCCAATTCCAAAGGGAATTTTCTTTCTAGAAGTTCTCTGTACATTTTTAAAATTAACAAAAATTCCCTGTGCAGTCTCTGGTCTTAAATAAACTGTATTTTTGGCATCCTCCGTTACACCTTGAAAGGTTTTAAACATAAGGTTAAATTGCCGAATATCTGTAAAATTATGTTTTCCACATGTGGGACATGGAATTTGGTTTTCCTCCACAAAATTCTTCATTTCCTCCTGGGACCAGGCGTCTGGACTTCCTTTTAGCTCTATCTTTTTCTCCAACGCAAAATCCTCAATGATTTTGTCTGCCCGAAATCTCTCGTGGCATTCTTTACAATCCATTAAAGGATCCGAAAATCCTCCTAAATGCCCAGAAGCTACCCAAGTCTGGGGATTCATCAAAATGGCACAGTCAACGCCTACATTATATTGATTTTCCATAATGAATTTCTGCCACCAGGCCTTTTTTACATTATTTTTTAACTCTACTCCTAAATTTCCGTAATCCCATGTATTTGCCAGCCCTCCATAAATCTCTGAGCCTGCATATATAAATCCCCTGGCCTTTGCCAACGCTACGATTTTTTCCATTGTTTTTTCCATATTGAAAGCTGCCTCCCTCTTATTTATACATGACATAAGAAAGCTCTTTGCTTCCTTCTTGTACCAATGCTTCTTTTGCACTTACTACTTCAACATTTTCGCTGACTGCCAGTATTTTTCCCTCTGTGCGCACCAAAAGGGGATCCTCTAAAATGACAATGTGGCATCCCCCTTGTTCCAAAATTTCATTCCTGCTCATTGTTTCCTTCTTCGTAATATCTATTAAATGCCCATCCATAGAATAACCTGCCTCATAGGCTTGCGCCACTGTTCCATGAAAAAATTCTTTTCCATTAAAGTTCTTATAATCAGCTGGCGTAGCATATTCCATATGGATGACCGCAAAACCTCCCCTGGTCTCACACCCCTTTAATACAACCTTTTCCCCAGTTCCTTGTAAGCCAGTATATTGTTCAATCCATCCTTGGATTTGTTCCTGAAGTTCCGTTACATTATAATATTCACTTCCAAAATCTCCTATAATAATTTCTTCTATCTTTTTATCTGACACAATAACCGTACTTTGCTCTGCCTCTTCCTCCTTTCTGCCACAAGCTGTGAAAAGAAGCAGGAAAAGGGTTACTATGATTGTCAAAGATTTTTTCATCTTTTATCCCATGCCTTTCTTCCCATCGTTTTACTCTGGTTAAGTGTATGGAACTGCTGTTCTTTCCCTTCATTACTTTCTTTGTTATTATAGCGGACTTATTTTAGTTTTTCAACCTACAATTTTCCAATATTTCCAGACTTTTCATCTTTTTATCCACATATTTTTTTCTGCATTTGTCCATATATTCTTTTATTTCATTCATGACTTTTTCCGATACTGTAAAGGTGTAGAGTCTCTCTATAGGAGAACTTTCTACAAATTCAAAAGTATACCTCGTAGATGGATCCACATCAAAGTATTTAGGAGTTCCTGGAAATTCTCCATTGATGACCATTGCCTTTATCTCATATATGTACCGTACTAACTCATTATCAATTTTTTTATTCAAAAGCGCCCGTAAAGACTGATACAATAATTTTAGCATTTTTGTTTCATCTACGTTTTCCCTAGTATAATACTGGGCAAATTCCATGAAGTACATTCCATAATATGCGTCCTCGAAGTTTGCCCTAAGCTCCTCAAAATAATTGGAAATTTCCGCATCTCTCATTGTATAAGCATTTCTTCCTTCATAAAGGTTAAAATTACCAAAAGAAAAAGGATTCGTAGCTGCCAGAAGGCGGCTGTTCACTTTTCTAGCCCCCTTGGCAAAAGCTGTAATCCTTCCCCTCTCTTTTGTAAGTAAAACAACTCTCCGATCATATTCTCCCATTGGCCCTGCCTGTAGCACCATCCCTGTAACTTCCACCCATTCCTTCATTTTGATTGTCCTCTGTCTGGCAGCCTTTCCATCCCATTTTGTTTAATCCACTTACATTTTTGTAACATAAATAATCTGTGATTCGGCCTGAACTTTCAAATTTCTTCCATTCTTTTTCTTCATCCATGACAATCCCCCTTTTCGTATTGTATGGCTTTGCATACTGTATAACTATTCTCCCTTAAAGTCTGGCGACGTTATTAGGGTTTGCCATTTGCCCTTTTCTTATTCTGGCTCTTTTGGATTATATCCGAAATTTTTAAGAAGGAAGTCCTTGTCTCTCCAATTCTTTTTTACTTTCACCCACAGATTTAAATTGACCTGGCGGCCTAATAAATCCTGGATTTCTTGGCGGGCTTGACTGCCTATTTTTTTCAGCATAAGCCCTCCCTTTCCAATAATAATTCCTTTATGAGATTCTTTTTCACAAATAATGGTAGCCTCTATATGCATGATCTTTTTTCTTACTTTCATAGATTCTATGGACACGGCAATTCCATGGGGAATTTCTTCCTCTAAACTTTTTAAGGCTTTTTCTCTAATGAGCTCGGCTACCATTTGGCGTTCTGGCTGATCGGTAATGACGTCTTCATCATAAAAAGCTTCTCCATAAGGCAGATATTTAAAAATCTCCCTTATAAGCACTTCCCCGTTCTCACCTTTTAGCGCTGAGACAGGGACAATTTCAGCAAAATCGTATTCCTTTCTATACCTGTCAATAGCTAACAGCACCTCATCCTTTTTTACCTTATCAATTTTATTAATGACAAGGATAATTGGAGTTTTCACCCTTTTTAATTTCTCAATAATATGCTGTTCTCCTTTTCCAATAAAGGTAGTAGGCTCTACAAGCCATAGTACTGCATCTACCTCATTTAATGTTCTTTCAGCCACATGGACCATGTAATTTCCTAATTTATTTTTTGCCTTGTGAATTCCAGGCGTATCTACAAAAACAATCTGACCTTCTTCTCCTGTATAAACTGTCTGTATACGGTTTCTTGTTGTTTGAGGTTTGTCTGAGGTAATAGCAATCTTTTGACCAATGAGGGTATTCATTAATGTAGATTTTCCCACATTGGGTCTTCCAATTAATGTCACAAATCCTGCTTTAAAATTTTCTTTCGTCATTCTCCTTCCTTTCCTCTATGCTTTTCTTCTTTTCCCTTTAAAGCTCCTACACTCCATCCTTTTTTTCTA
>CANOLZ010000134.1 GCA_947567075.1 uncultured bacterium | reverse complement strand
CTTCGATCAGGTAGTAATTCTCATCATCCTCCTCAAAATCATAGATGATGGGAAGACTCCCAGCATGTGTTTTTGTTTCTTCATAGATTTCCAAACTTCCTGAAGGAAAACGGAGAAACATAATCATGGATACGGCACTTTTACTTGCTGGAAGCATTCCTAAGACAGCTACAATGGTTAGAAGATTTTTATTCGTTCCTGTAAAAAAAAGCCCTGTAAAAAATAAGGCAAAGGAAATGCCAAAAAAAAGAATAGTTTTACTAATTTCTATTTTCCTCTGACTTTTTAAATATCCATACTGTCCCTTTTGTATTATTCTCCCCATTCTTATCCCTTCTCTTGAAATTTATTCTTACTTGAAAATACTTAATAAAAGTTTATGAGGGAGGATTTTTGCTGTTATGGCTACAAACTTCATCATCATTCCATAAACAGTAACATCCCTTCTTCGTAAAGATGCATACATGGCATCTCTTACAACGTCAGGCGCTTTGGCCATAACAAGCATTTTATAAAAGGCCATTTTTTCTCTTTTTTCTGCTTTGTGGAAAAATTCTGTGGAAACAGGCCCTGGACAAACCGCTGTCACAAAAATACCCCTGGACTTTAATTCTTTATTTAATGCCCTGGAAAAACTTAATACATAAGATTTGGTAGCAGCATAAACAGCAAATTTTGGCTGGGGCAAAAAGGCAGCGCTGGAGGCTATTTGTATAATTCTTCCATTATTTCTCATATAAGGCAGACAATGGTAAGTGATGGAAGTTAAAACAGAACAATTTAAATGGATCATGCCCATGGCTTCTTCCCAATCCGATTTTGTAAATTTTCCAATAATTCCATATCCTGCGGAGTTTACAAGTACACGAATGATGGGCCTCTCTTTTTTTAACAATTTATACAATTCCTTTAAATCCTCTTCCTCTGCCAGATCATAGGGAAGAATGCGAAGCTTTACAATAACTTCTTTTGAAAGTTCTTGAAGACGCTCTTTTCGTCTTGCAATGACCCAAATTTCATCTAAATGTGTATACATGCTGTCAATCTGTCTTACAAATTCTCTTCCCAGTCCTGAGGAGGCCCCTGTAATAACGGCAATATTCATGTTTCATTCCTCCTTTTTTTGTGAATATTTCGAATGGTTTTTTTCTTTTTCTTTTTTTGGAAATGGGAAGGCATCTCTTCTTTCCCTTTCTTTATCCATCTTTGACCTTCTCCTTTGAAGGGAGAAATGAGACATCGCCTGCCGTATCCAATCAAATCTTCTCTTCCTGCCTGTATTAAAGCTTCTCTAACCAGCTTTGCATTTTTTGGGTTGGTATATTGGAGCAAAGCTCTTTGCATTGCCTTTTCATGGGGATTTTTTGGTGTGTATACCTCTTCCATTGTCCTTGGATCCACCCCTGTATAATACATGACAGTAGATATTGTAGAGGGGGTAGGGTAAAAGTCTTGCACCTGTTCTGGTCTTACATGCATGTCCCTTAAAAATTCTCCTAGTTCCACTGCCTCCTTTAATGTAGAACCTGGGTGGGAGGACATGAGATAAGGGACTAAAAACTGCTTCATTCCTAATTGTTCATTCCATTTTTTATATTTCTCGTAAAACTGTTCATACACTTTTCTTTTAGGCTTTCCCATTTTTTCCAGTACTGTATCTGCCACATGTTCTGGGGCTACTTTTAGTTGACCGCTAATGTGATATTGTACTAATTCCTTAAAAAAATCCTCTTTTTTGTCTGCCAATAAATAATCATATCGGATGCCTGAACGAATAAACACTTTTTTTACTTGAGGAATCTTTCTTAATTTTCTTAGTAATTGTAAATAATCTTCATGATCCACAGTAAGATTTTTACAGGGAGAAGGGAAGAGACATTGCTTTTTTTGGCATACTCCCTTTGTCTTTTGTTTCTCACAGGAAGGCTTTCGAAAATTTGCCGTTGGACCTCCCACATCGTGAATATAACCTTTGAAATCTGGATCTTGGACAAAGTCTTTGGCCTCTTCTAAAATGGATGCATGGCTTCTTGACTGTATGATCCTTCCTTGATGAAAGGTCAAAGCACAGAAATTGCAACCTCCAAAACAGCCTCGGCTGCTTGTGATGCTAAACTTGATCTCTTCCGTTGCTGGTACACCTCCTTCTTTTTCATAGGAGGGATGGGCCTTTCTTTTATAAGGATAAGTATAAATCATATCCATTTCTTTCGTGGAAAGGGGAAGAGAAGGACTGTTTTGCACAACAAAAAGAGATTTTCCATAAGGTTCTATTAAATTTTTTCCAGAATAGGGATCTGTATTCTCATATTGAAGAGAAAAACTGTTCGCATACTTCCTTTTATCTCTTTTCATCTCCTCATAGGAAGGTAATGTAATGCTATTGGAAAGAAAACTTGGATCTTTACATTTAAACACAGTGCCTTTTACAAAGGTAATTTCCCCAACAGGAACCCCTTCCCTTAATGCATGGGCTATTTCTATAATGGAGCGTTCTCCCATGCCATAGGAAATGATATCTGCCCCAGAATCTAGGAGGATGGAACGTTTTAGTTCATTGGACCAATAGTCATAATGGGCCATGCGGCGTAAACTTGCTTCGATCCCTCCTAAAATAATAGGCGTTTTCTTATAGGATTTACGAATTAAATTTCCATATACAACAACAGCATAATCTGGCCTCTTTCCAGTAAGCCCTCCAGGGGTATAGGCATCCTTTGGCCTTTTTTTCTTTGAGACAAAGTAATGATTTACCATAGAATCCATATTCCCAGAACTCACCAAAAATCCTAATTTTGGCTCCCCAAATATTTGTATGCTCTCATCCTTTTTCCAATCAGGCTGGGAAAGAATGCCTACTGTGTATCCATTTGCCTCCAAAACTCTGCTAATAATTCCATGACCAAAGGAGGGATGATCTACATAAGCATCTCCAATCACATAGACAAAATCCAGCTGATGGATATTTCTTTCTCTCATTTCTTCCCTGGAAATCGGCAAAAATCCATTGTTCACATCCATTCCCCCTATAAATTTATGTAAAAGATAGTATTTGAGTATAATCTTGTATATAATAATCCGCTAATTTCTTCTTTTCTATATCCTGATTTCTCGAATAGAGATCATCGACAGCACATACTTTCATTCCTGCTGATTTTCCTGCCAAAATGCCAGAAGGCACATCCTCAAAAACAAGGCAGTCTTTTGGCTCTACTCCAAGAATATCTGCCACAAGAAGGTAAATATCAGGAGCTGGTTTTCCCTTTTTTGCATCACAGCTCGTTTTTATACAGTCAAAGTAGGACTCGAGTCCCCTTGCTCTTATGACGCCAGATACAATTTCTTTGGAATTGCTTGTGGCAATTCCCAATTTTAATCCTTTTTCCCTGCATTTTTTTAAAAAGGACAGGGCTCCTTTTTTTAAAGTTACCTCATGAATATATTTATCATAGGCCATTTCATTTAATTCCCTTTTTATCTCTTCGATTGTTTTTGGAAGCTGAAAACGTTCTTTAAAATAAGCAGCTGTTTCTGTAAAACTCATTCCTTCAATGGCCTTTTGCAAATCCTCTGGAACAAAATGGCCAAATTTCCCTAAATATTGGACATCAATGTCATTCCACATCCACATAGAATCAATTAAAGTTCCATCTAAATCAAAAATAATGGCTTTTATTTTTTTCAACATGTACTTGTTTCCCACTTTCTCTCAAACACTGAATCTCCTTTTCTGTTAACGTTCTGTATTCTCCTTTTTTTAAGGATTTATCTAAAGCAAGCCCTCCCATGGATATTCGTTTCAAATACAGTACCTTTAACCCTACGGCTTGAAACATCCGTTTTACCTGGTGGTATCTTCCCTCTTGTATCGTTATCCTTACTTCCTTTTTTGAAAGAATATCTAATTTGGCTGGAAGGGTATCCTTTTCA
>CANOLZ010000133.1 GCA_947567075.1 uncultured bacterium | reverse complement strand
AGCTATTTCTTTTGGATTTAACTCAGGAAATTCTTCTATCAGCCCCTTTGTCACAATGGAAAGATTTTTAAAGGAAAGAAAGGGATTGCGAAAGACCACTTCTCCTTTTCCTATTTCTTCCACATTATTTTTAATATTTTCTGGATAAGATGTGACAATAGGACAGTTATAATGGTTGTTGGCATTTTCAAATTCCTGGCGTTCATAAAAGAGTGATGGATAAAAGATAAAATCAACATCCTGTTTCATGAGCCAGGCTATATGGCCGTGTACCAGCTTGGCAGGATAACATTCTGACTCGCTGGGAATAGATTCAATGCCTAGCTCATAAATTTTTCTGTTAGAGCTAGGAGACAATAGGACTTGGTATTTTAAATCTGTGAAAAAGGTAAACCAGAATGGATAGTTTTCATACATATTTAAAACTCTTGGAATCCCTATGCGGCCTCGAAAGCCCTCGTGGGCAGGGAGAGGCTCATAGGAAAATATTCTTTCCATTTTATATTCAAATAGATTGGGTACCTGAGCTTTGGATTTTTCTTTTCCAATACCTCTCTCACAACGGTTTCCGGAAATATACTGCCTTCCTCCTGAAAAACGGTTTACTGTCAGTCGGCAGTAGTTGGTACAGCCTTTACACTTTGTCATTGTCGTTTGAAAGGTGAGGCTGTTAATTTTCTCAATGGAAAGCATAGAAGTCTCCGTTTTCATAGTATCATGGCGCTCCCTGGCAATGAGGGCAGCCCCAAAAGCTCCCATAATGCCGGCGATATCTGGGCGGATTGCTTCACAGTCTGCAATTTTTTCAAAACTTCTTAAGACTGCGTCGTTATAAAAAGTACCTCCTTGGACTACGATCTGTCTTCCTAGTTCGGCGGCGCTGGATACTTTTATCACTTTAAACAAGGCATTTTTTATGACAGAGTAGGCAAGACCAGCGGAAATATCAGCAACTGCAGCCCCTTCTTTTTGAGCCTGCTTTACTTTGGAATTCATGAACACAGTGCAGCGGGTTCCAAGATCAATGGGATGTTGAGCAAATAAAGCAGCTTTTGCAAAGTCCTCAACAGTATAATTTAAAGATTTGGCAAAGGTTTCAATAAAAGAACCACAGCCAGAAGAACAAGCTTCATTTAGCTGAACACTGTCTACTGTCCCATCTTTAATTTTAATACATTTCATGTCCTGACCGCCAATGTCCAGTATACAGTCAACAGAGGGATTAAAGAAAGCGGCAGCATAATAATGAGCAACCGTTTCCACCTCTCCCTCATCTAACAACAGAGCGGACTTTATTAAGGCTTCCCCATAACCTGTGGAACAGGAGCGGACGATTTTCGCACTGGGAGGAAGAAGGCTGTATATTTCTTGAATAGATTGAATTGTTGTAGCAAGAGGGCTTCCATTGTTATTGCTGTAAAAAGAATAGAGTAAGGAACCATCTTCTCCTACAAGGGCAATTTTTGTTGTGGTCGATCCGGCGTCAATGCCTAGAAAGCAGTTTCCTTCATAAGTCTCTAAATCTCTTGTGGCAACAAGATGGGAATTATGACGCTCTTCAAACTCTTGAAATTCTTCTTCTGAAGCAAAGAGAGGTTCCATGCGCTCCACCTCAATTTCCATCTGGATGTGGGAGGAGAGTTTCTCTACCATAGTATGTAAGTCACAAACATTCTTCTCTTTATAATTTAGTGCAGATCCAATGGCGGCAAAAAGGTGTGAATTGTCTGGAGAAACAATGTGTTCCTCATCTAACTGCAATGTGCGGATAAAGGTTGCCTTTAGCTCTGATAGAAAATGAAGGGGCCCTCCTAAAAAGGCCACATGGCCCCGTATAGGCTTTCCACAGGCAAGACCGCTAATGGTTTGATTTACAACAGCCTGAAAAATAGAGGCGGCAAGATCTTCCTTTGTAGCTCCTTCATTAATTAAAGGCTGAATGTCTGTTTTTGCAAAAACACCGCAGCGAGCTGCGATATCATAAAGGGATTGATAGTTTTTAGCATATGCATTTAAACCAGTTGCATCGGTTTGGAGGAGGGAGGCCATTTGATCAATGAAAGATCCTGTCCCCCCAGCACATATGCCGTTCATACGCTGCTCTACATTTCCACCCTCAAAATAAATAATTTTTGCATCTTCTCCTCCAAGCTCAATGGCCACGTCTGTTTGAGGAGCATAGTCTGAAAGGGCGGTGGATACAGCAATAACTTCCTGTACAAAGGGAACCTCTAGATGGTTGGCCAGTGTAAGCCCTCCAGACCCAGTAATCATAGGATGAATAGAAAGATTACCTAATGTTTCGTAAGCTTTCTTTAATAAATGGGATAAAGTTTCTCGAATATTTGCAAAATGTCTCTCATAATCAGAGAAGAGTATGTGATGTTCTTGGTCTATGATAGCAATTTTTACAGTTGTAGAACCAATATCAATGCCAAGAGCATAAAATTGCTTATTCATAAGTATTACTTCCTTTTCTAGGTTGATGTTTTTTTCGTCATGTTAGACAACAACGTACATTATACGACAAGGGGGTGAAAAGTGCAATGGATTTTCAAAAAAGGTTGACAATAATCATATGGAATGATATTTTATATCTGCATAGTTTTATGGTCATTTTGACAAGGAATTTAGTCATGATGACTAAAATATTTGTCTGTTAAATTTCTGCAAAGAATTTATGGAAGGAGAGGAAGTCCATGCCTCTTTATAATCATTTAAAAGAATATAGAGCTAGATTTTCTTTAAGTCAGGAGAGACTAGGAGAGCTGACAGGGGTGTCTAGACAGACGATTAGCCTCATTGAGCGGGGAATGGATGTCCCATCGGTTGTATTAGCTTTAAAAATGGCCAATGTCCTGGAAGCTAAGGTGGAGGATTTATTCCAATATAAGGAAGAACGTCATATACTTTAAAAATATATTCTGTAAGATGGAATATATGCTAGAGAGGTAAAAGCATTTACTTGTCATACTCCTAAAGTAATGGTAAAATAGATGGAATAAAAAACTTTGAGAAATAAACGAGGTGTTGGAATGAACGATTTGCTGAATAAGTGGGAAAGAAAAATAGGCCGTTATGCCATCTCCAATTTATCAATGTGGATCATTATCGCATATGTTATTGGATATATATTATTTTTATTCGCCCCCATTCTTCTAAGTTTTTGTACAATGAATCCCTATGCTATTTTGCATGGCCAGATTTGGAGACTGGTCACCTGGGTTTTTATCCCTCCTGGAGGGTTGAATATGTTTACTGTGTTAATGCTGTTTTTTTACTATTCCATTGGTTCAACCTTAGAAAAAACCTGGGGAACTTTTCGCTATAATGTATACATTTTTTCTGGAATGCTTTTTTCTGTTTTGGGCGGATTTCTTGTTTACTTTTTAGATTGTTTTATGGGTGCTTATAATCCTGTTTCCGCTGCGTCCATTGGGACGAATTTAGGGGCAGGAATCAGCACATATTATATTAATCTTTCCATCTTTTTGGCCTTTGCTGCCTGTTATCCAGACATGCAGGTGCTTTTGTACTTTATTGTTCCTGTGAAAATTAAATGGCTGGCATACTTAGATGTGGCATTGTTGGCCTATTCCTTTTTTACCCAGGGGAGGGCGCATAGGATGCTTATTATTGCTTCTTTGCTAAACTTTATTCTTTTTTTCCTTGGAACAAGGAATTTTAGACGGGTGACTCCAAAGGAAATTCACAGAAGAAGGACGTATCAGCAGCAAGTAAGGCAGCCTAGAGGAATTACAAAACATAAATGCGCTATTTGCGGCAGAACAGAGGAAGACGACCCTAACCTAGAATTTCGTTTTTGTTCTAAATGTGATGGAAATTATGAATATTGTCAAGATCACTTATTTACACATGAACATATACATGGCAATGAAAGGTAGGAGTATAGAAAAAAGATGAAGGAAGAAGAAGTATTTTTTACTTTATTGGAACAAGTGCGCAGGGAGGCCAAAGAGAATAACAACCATATTACAAAGGAGAGAATTGGCGACATTTATAGAGAGATGGGGCTAAAGGAAGAACAGCTCTCCTTCCTATATGATTTTCTGGAAAAAG
>CANOLZ010000132.1 GCA_947567075.1 uncultured bacterium | reverse complement strand
TTTATATACAGATGGATGTCTTTGTCTGGATCCTCTGCTTCTAAAAAAAGCATTTGGGCTACAACAAGGCTTGCTGTCACATCATTCACTTCTTCTCCCAGAAAAATAATTCTTTCCTTTAATAATCTGGAATATATATCATAAGACCGCTCTCCTCTGCTAGTCTGTTCAATTACATAAGGTACTAAGCTCATACAAAATCACCTTTTTCCTTCTATTCTTCTACTGCCTGCTCTACTATAAATTCCACTGCCTTTTTTATGGCAATATCTTTTTTTATTTGTTTTTTCAGTTCCTCATCTATAAAATCATTGACATTTTCTTCTTCCATATGATAAGCCTCTGCCATTCTCTTTAACTCTTCTTGTAATTCTTCTTCTGTTGGCTCTATATTCTCTGCTTTTACTACAGCCTCTAACACAAGGCCTCCCTTTATACGCTGCTCTGCCATAGGGCGCATTTGGGCTAAAAATTTCTCCATATTCAAACCTGTAAACTGGAAGTACTGGTCAATGGACAAGCCTTGAGAAGACAGTCTGCCCACATAGTCTTCTACGGACTGTCTTGCCTGGGTTTCTATCATTGCTTCTGGAATGTCCATAGTAGCCTGGTCGATAATAGCCTGAAGAACTGCATCTTCTTTCTCCCTCCTGGCATTTTCTTCCTTTCTCTTTAAAATCTTTTCCCGAATGTCTCCTTTGTATTCCTCTAATGTCTCAAATTCTGAAACTTCACTTGCAAACTCATCATCTAATTCTGGAAGTTCCTTTTCTTTTATTTCTTTAATGACAACTTGGAACATTGCTGGTTTTCCCGCTAATTTCTCTACATGATATTCCTCTGGAAAGGTAACATGAATTTCCACCTTTTCGCCAATCTGCTTTCCAATGAGCTGCTCTTCAAATGTATCAATAAAGGAATGAGAGCCAATTGTCAGGGAATGGTTCTCCCCCTTTCCTCCCTCAAACGGCGTCCCATCCACAAATCCTTCAAAATCAATAAGAGTTATATCCTTGTCTTTTACTGGTCTATCCAAAACGGCAACGGTTCTTGCGTTGTTTTCTCTTTCCCTGTCTATTTCCTTAATAATTTCCTCTTCCGTCACTTCCAAATCTGCCTTTGGTACACTGACCCCCTTATATGTGCCTAAAACCACTTCTGGCTTCAGCGCTACTTGTGCACTGAAAATAAAAGGCTTTCCCTTCTCAATTTGAACAATATCAATATCAGGCTGGGAAACAATTTCTAAATCGCTCTCCTTCACTTCTTTTCCATAGGCGTTTGGAATCAAAATATTGGCTGCATCTTCATAGAAAACAGCAGGACCATACATCTTTTCCAACATTTGACGCGGCACCTTCCCCTTTCTAAATCCCGGGATGCTCATTTTGCTTTTATTTTTATTATATGCAGCCTGCAATGCTTTTTCAACTTCATCCTCACCTACTTCTATTGTAAGCTTTGCCATATTGTGCTCTAATTTTTCTACTTGTAAACTCATTGTTCCACTTCCTCCTTAAAACGTTATAGTAAAGGTATACACTTCCCCTAATATTCACAGTCATTGTATGATTATAGCATAACATTCTCTAAATTACTAGCATTTTTTGGCCTTTCCCCCTTCTTTCGTTACGCAAAAGAGGGCATCTTCCGACCCTCTTCCCCCTCCCTTCTGCAAATCCCTTTCTCTTTGTTTGATTTTTTCTACTCCTTCCTATATAATAGGTAAATATACAACTTTTCCCCTCTAGGGCTAACAAGAGAAACCGAAAGAAAGGCTGGTGTTTTATGATAGATAAAAAAGAACAAGCATTACAAAAACATTTTGAATGGAAAGGAAAAATCCAAATTCAGTCCCGGGTTCCTGTATCCAACAGCGAAGAGCTGTCCCTTGCTTATACACCTGGCGTTGCCCAGCCTTGTATTGCCATTTCCAAAGACAAGAACCTGTCGTTTGAGCTTACAAGAAGACACAACCTAGTGGCTGTCGTTACTGACGGAACAGCTGTCCTTGGACTTGGAGATATTGGTCCAGAGGCAAGTATGCCTGTAATGGAAGGAAAATGCGCTCTTTTTCGGGAATTTGGCCATGTGGATGCCTTTCCCATCTGCATCCGTTCCAAAAACATAGAAGAAATTGTCCGTACTGTTTATCTTGTTTCCAGCAGTTTTGGGGGCATCAATTTAGAAGATATTTCTGCTCCCCGGTGTTTTGAAATTGAGAAAAAACTTAAAGAGCTTTGTGATATTCCTGTTTTCCACGATGATCAGCATGGAACGGCTATTGTTGTTGGGGCAGCTCTTTTAAATGCCTTAAAAATAACAAACAAAGATATCTCTCAAATCCGCTGTGTCATTAGCGGGGCTGGAGCAGCTGGCATTGCCATTGGAAAACACCTATTAAAGATGGGGGTGAAAAATCTTATTTTATGTGATCGGTTTGGCATTCTCAGAAAAGGAATGGAAAACCTAAATCCTGCCCATGAAGAAATGAGCCTTTACACCAATCCAGAAAATTTAAAGGGTTCTTTAGAAGATGCTCTTGTGGGCGCTCATGTCTTTATTGGAGTTTCCGCTCCTCATATTGTGTCAAAGGAAATGATTGCAACCATGGCTAAAGACTCCATTGTCTTTCCTATGGCCAATCCAGTGCCAGAAATTGCCCCTGAGCTTGCAAAAGAGGGGGGAGCTTTCATTGTTGGGACAGGACGATCGGATTATCCCAACCAAATTAACAACGTTCTTGCCTTCCCTGGAATTTTTCGAGGAGCCTTGGATGTGCGGGCAAGGGACATTAATGATGAAATGAAGCTGGCTGCCTCCCACGCTATTGCCTCCCTTGTATCACAAAACGAACTGTCCAAAGATTATATTCTCCCAAAAGCCTTTGATAAAAGGGTAGGCCCTGCTGTTGCAAAAGCTGTCGCAAAGGCTGCCAGAGAGAGCCATGTGGCCCAGCTTTAAAAATCTCTCTTTATCATTTGGAAATTTTCTGGGTAATCAGCTATAGCAGGAGATAGGGCTGCCTCATACCTCCCTCCATAAGATGCGTCTTTGGCCAGCCCTGCCCCATCTCCTTCTAGAACAAAGGTTAGGTTATCCTGTCTTTGGCCCTTTGTATAATTCACATGAAGAATTCCATTTTTCCTGTAAAAAATATCCGTAATGATGCATCCGTCTCTTTCTAGGCTTGAAATGACCTCCTTTGTTCCTTTTACTTCAAGAAGCTCCTTTTTCGTAATAGGAATCCCCCCATATTCCCTTAAACCTGTCCCATCCCAAAAGAAATAATACCTTTTCCATGTGTGTCCTGTTCCATCTTTATATAGATCATAAGCTTCCCAATAGACAGAAAAATCATTTCCTCCCTCATAAGAGAGGCCAGAAAATGTGTTATCTAACTGGTCTGGAAGCTTATTTTTCACCCTCCAGGCAAAGGATTGGGTGTGATTTCCATTCCCCCTTCCTTCTACTTTAAATATTTTACACTCCTTTAAATCCCACACTTCCATAGACTCTAGATAAATCCATATATCTTCCATTAATTTTTCTCTATGCTTTCCATCTGTATACCATAAATCGCACAAAATGCTTATTTCTTCTTCTTTTTGTTTATCTGTCAGGAAAAAAGCCTCCCATTCACCGTCATTATCATAATCCTGGCATTGAAATCCAAGTATTTCCTCCTCCACTGTTTCTTTGACAAAAAGCTTTAATTTCTTTTCTTCCAGGGCTTTTGTATTTTCTATGCTCCTTTGCATCCTAGCTGGCCTTATCTCTGACCATGCTTCTAATGTTAAAACAAGAACTGTACAAAAACATAGCAAAATCATTTTAACCCTTTTGTTCACATGGGTCCCTCCTTTTTCTCTATTGAAAGTATTATAGCAGGAAACCCTAGTATTTCATAGGAAAACTGTATTCCATCATTCCCCATAATCCCCTTTCTAATCTCGGGGACAGGGCGTAATATTTCCTAAAATAACATAGTCCTTTGCTCCGGTTCCATTCGGCACATTTGAGGGGCGCTGATGCAAAGTTTCATTTCCTAAAACAGCAAAGGCAATGGCCTCCTTCCCATCACTGGAATATCCTGCCTCTTCCTGACTGCCTATTTCTACTTCTGGAAGCA
>CANOLZ010000131.1 GCA_947567075.1 uncultured bacterium | reverse complement strand
AATATATAGTGAATTTTTCGAACATAGTGTTACAAAAATGCTTGAACACTACATTTTGCCTAGAGCTTCCTTCAGATTCGCAGTCACCCACCACACCCTTGCTGTTGGCTGTATCCTTCCCACTACCGGGCGGATTCGGGACTTTCACCCGTTAGAACGTGCGCTCGCCGGGCGCACTATAAGAAAATCCCGCCTCATAAAAGACGGGATTTCCTATTTTTAAATTATATACACTTCAACAATAAGGTCTTTCCACTACCCTTCCCGCAGATAATCACCATTTGCCCTGGGAAAAGCCAGTGCTTTTTCATAATCTATCTTGAAATCGAAGTATAGATTACTTCCCCTCCCTATCACATATCGCCGCCTGGGCCGCCGCTAACTTTGCAATAGGCACTCGAAAAGGAGAGCAAGAAACATAATCCAAACCTAATTGACTGCAAAAGCCAATACTACTTGGATCTCCTCCGTGTTCGCCGCAAATTCCCAGCTTAATGTCTGGCCTTGTTTTGCGTCCCTTTTCTACAGCTAACTGGATCAGCCTTCCTACTCCATGGGTATCTAACCTAGCAAAAGGATCGGATTCGTAAATTTTCTCCTTATAATAAGCATCTAAAAACTTCCCTGCATCATCCCTAGAAAATCCAAAGGTCATCTGTGTCAAATCATTTGTTCCAAAGGAAAAAAATTCTGCTTCCTTTGCAATTTCGTCAGCTGTCAAGGCTGCCCTGGGAATTTCAATCATCGTCCCAATTTTGTACTCTATCTCAGACCCCTTTTCTTTTTTAACAGCTTCTGCCGTCTCAATGACTACCTCTTTTACAAATTTTAATTCTTTTTGTTCTCCTACAAGAGGAATCATAATTTCAGGCATTATGTTTTGTCCTTTTTCCTGATTTACCTCAATAGCTGCCTCTATTACTGCTCTTGTCTGCATTTTTGCAATTTCTGGGTAAGTTACCGCTAGACGGCACCCCCTATGTCCCATCATAGGATTGAATTCATGGAGGGCATCGCAAGCTGCCTTCACCTCATTTACAGAGATTCCCATCTCATCAGCCAACTCTTTCATATCTTTTTCTTCTGTTGGAACAAATTCATGAAGAGGAGGATCTAAAAACCGAATTGTAACAGGCCTTCCCTCCATAACTTCATAGATTCCTTTAAAGTCTCCCTTTTGGTAAGGAATCAGCTCATTAAGGGCTGCCTCTCTTTCCTCCTCTGTCTTAGAAAGAATCATTTTTCGTATTTTTTTAATTCTGTCTCCCTCAAAAAACATATGTTCTGTGCGGCATAGTCCAATTCCTTCTGCTCCCAGCTTTAATGCATTAGCCGCATCCTCAGGAGTATCTGCGTTAGTACGGATTTTAACTGTTCGAAATTCATCTGCCCACTCCATGATTTTACTGAAATTTCCACTAATTCTAGCTTCCACAGTTTTTATTTCACCTTTGTAAATTTTTCCTGTCGATCCGTCCAAGGAGATATAATCTCCCTCCTTTACCATCTCCCCTCCTAAGGAAAACTGTTTCTTTTCTTCCTCTACCTGAAGGTCACCACAGCCACAAACACAGGCAGTTCCCATTCCCCTTGCCACTACTGCCGCATGAGAGGTCATTCCCCCTCGGGCAGTCAGAATTCCTTCTGCTGCCTGCATTCCTTCAATATCTTCTGGAGATGTTTCCAAACGTACAAGAATAACCTTCTCTCCTGCCTCATGATGGGCCTTTGCCTCCTCTGCTGTAAAATACACTCTCCCTGAAGCTGCCCCTGGAGATGCAGGTAATGCCTGTCCTATCATCTTTCCAGCCTTTAGAGCGTCTTCTTGAAAAGTAGGATGCAAAAGCTGATCCAAGGATTTCGCTTCAATTCGTTTTACAGCTGTTTCTTTTGTAATCATTCCTTCGTCTACTAAGTCACAGGCAATTTGTAAGGCTGCAAAAGCTGTCCTCTTTCCACTCCTTGTCTGAAGAAAATATAACTTTCCTTCCTCAATGGTAAATTCCATATCCTGCATATCTGTATAATGTCTTTCCAACCGATCTGCAATATTCATAAACTCTTCATAAACATGGGGCATATCTTCCTCTAGTTTTGTAATGGGCAAAGGTGTACGGATGCCTGCCACAACATCCTCCCCCTGAGCATTGATTAAATATTCCCCATAAATTCCTTTTATCCCTGTAGAAGGATTTCTTGTAAAGGCCACACCTGTCCCTGACGTCTCACCCATATTTCCAAAAACCATTGCCTGTACATTAACGGCGGTTCCCCATTCCCCCGGTATATCATTCATTCTACGGTATACAATGGCTCTTGGATTATCCCAAGAACGGAATACTGCCTTTACTGCTTCCATAAGCTGGGTTTTGGGATCTTGAGGAAACTCCTCCCCCATCTTCTCTCTATAAATTTCCTTATACTTTTTAATAACTTCTTTTAAGTCATCTCCTGTTAAATCTGTATCAAACTTTACTCCTTTTGAATTTTTCACTCCATCTAATACTTTTTCAAAATGGGATTTAGGCACCTCCATGACTACGTCTGAAAACATTTGGATAAATCTTCGGTAAGAGTCATATGCAAATCTTGGATTCCCTGTTTTTTTCGCAAATCCTTCTACTGCCTTATCGTTTAATCCAAGGTTCAAAATCGTATCCATCATACCAGGCATGGACGCCCTTGCCCCAGAGCGCACAGATACAAGTAAAGGGTTCTCCATATCTCCAAAAGTCTTCCCTTGCTGTTTTTCCAAGGCTTCCAATGCCTCAAAAATCTGGTTTTGTATTTCCTCTGTAACTTTCTTCCCACTTGTATAATAGTCTGTACATGCCTCTGTAGTAATGGTAAACCCTTGGGGAATAGGAAGTCCAAGGGTTGTCATCTCCGCCAAATTTGCCCCCTTCCCTCCAAGAAGATTTCGCATTTCTGCATTTCCTTCTTTAAACAAATACACCCATTTTGTCATGCATTCATCCTCCTTTTATTTCTGGTTGATATATTATCCTACTTCATCTGCGGCAGAATAAGGAAGTTTTACTGTAAAGACGGTTTTTTCCATATTACTTCTCACATAAATTTCTCCCTGATGAGCAGTGACAATTTCCTTTGCAATAGCTAATCCTAGTCCGGCCCCTCCTGTCTGACTGGAACGGGAGGAGTCTAGGCGGTAAAATTTTTCAAAAATGGTTTCCAGTTTTTGTCCTGGTATGGGATTACCTTTGTTACTAAAAGTTATGACAATATTTTTATCTTCTTTATAAGCTTCTATGTCTATAGTTGTATTTTCATAGCTATATGCAGCGGCATTTTTCAATATATTATTAAATACCCTTGCCATCTTATCTGCATCACCCCAAAGAATTAAGTCTTCCTTTGCCTTAACATGTACTGTCTTTCCATAGGGATCTAAAAGAGGGAAAAATTCATCCGCCATCTGTTCTAACATATAAGCTAGGTGAATTCTTTCATAGTTGACAATGATTGTCTGAAAATTGAAACGGATTATGTCAAAAAATTCATTGATAAGCTGCTCAAGTCTATATGCCTTCTCCAATGTAATCCCTGTATATTTTGCCCTTAACTCCAAAGGGAGATCTGGCACCTCATCTAGTAAGCTTAAGTAACCAATCACAGAGGCCAATGGAGTCTTTAAGTCATGGGCTAGAAAGGTGATCAAATCATTTTTCCTCTGCATCTCAGACTCCATTATTCTCTGATTTTTCTGAATATAAGTCCTAAGCCTTGCTAACTGTATTTCAATTTCTGCATACTCCTTTGGAAGAGGATTGGTTTCTTTTTCTGTTTTGCCAAAATGATATACTACCTCTGCCAAAAAGCTAATGGTTTCTTTCGTCTTTTTCTTTCCATTAAAATAGGCGATAGCCCAAATAAGAAAACTTACTCCCATTGTCCCAGTAAGAAAAAGTCCTACTAAAAATCTTTTTAGTTTCTTCCAATCTGGCTGTATAATTGTTTCCCTGCCATCTATCAGGGAAACCTTCGTCTCCTCCATCATAAAAGTATGATAAAACCAATCGGCAAAGCTTCCGTTTAGACCATCATCTACTAATATTAAAATAATAAGACAGACCGTAATAACAATCAGGAAGATACAGGCCGTTTTTATCAATAATTTTCCTTTGTTTTTCCAACGATTCATATGAGTGCTTTTACTTTAAACGACCTCCTCTTTCTGTTTAAAAAATAAATTTATCATAAAAATACTGTTCCAGATCCTTTATTTTAATTCTTTCCTGTTCCATGCTGTCTCTATGAC
>CANOLZ010000130.1 GCA_947567075.1 uncultured bacterium | reverse complement strand
CTAAAATGGTCCTTCCCTGATAATCCTGTTTTACATCCATCAGCCTTTCCGATACCATCAAAGGAATAATATCCGCAGAATCACTTAATCTAGCCACCTCAACGTCTACAATATAGAATCCCTCTCCAAATACTTCATGGCTAAAACTAAATGCTCCTACAATTGTTCCTATGATAGAAACCTGGTTATTTTCAATTACCTTATCTGTCATATAAATGTTCTCCCTTCTTATTTTTAAGAATTTTTTCTTGTATCGTACTATCTAATATATGATAGGAATTGTAAATATATTCCATTTTTTTAAAAGAAACCTGTTTTTCATATTCTAATTTTTTTGCTTTATTTTTAAAAAATTCTACAAATTTCTTTCTTTATTTCTTAAAGAAAGGTACATTTTTTACATCTTGTAATCTTTAAAATATGTGATAAACTATATGAGTTAATAAAGATTTCGTATACAGGACTTTACAAAAGCTCTGGGTACAAAAACCCTGTAGAAATGAGGATATATATGATTACAAAACGAGAAGACATAAGAAATATTGCGATTATCGCCCATGTAGACCATGGAAAGACGACTTTAGTAGATGAATTATTAAAGCAAAGCGGCGTTTTCCGCAAAAATCAGGAAGTGACAGAACGTATTATGGATTCCAATGAGTTAGAGAGGGAAAGGGGAATCACCATTTTATCGAAAAACACAGCGGTTTTTTATAAAAATACAAAGATTTATATTAGTGATACTCCAGGACATGCGGATTTTGGCGGGGAAGTAGAACGGGTACTAAAAATGGCCGACGGTGCCATCTTAGTAGTAGATGCCTTTGAGGGGGCCATGCCCCAGACAAAATTTGTTTTAAAAAAGGCATTGGAATTAAAACTCCCTGTTATTGTATGTATAAATAAAATGGATCGTCCAGAAGCAAGGCCAGAGGAAGTAATGGATGAAGTACTGGAACTTTTCATTGATTTAGAAGCAGATGAAAGCCAATTGGACTGTCCCTTTCTCTTTGCATCTGCAAAACATGGCATTGCAAGTCTGGACATAGGAAAAGAAGGAACAGATATGGTTCCCCTTTTTGAGACTATTTTGCAATCCATTCCTGCTCCCAAAGGAGATCCTGATGCTGATACCCAAGCCCTCATTAGCACCATTGACTATAATGAATATGTGGGCCGTATTGGAGTGGGAAAGGTGTACAACGGATGTCTTAAAATGAACCAGGATGTAATCCTTGTTAATGCCCATGAAAAGGAAAAACAAAAAAAAGTAAAGGTCAGCAAATTGTATGAGTTTGACGGCTTAAATAAAGTGGAAGTGACAAAGGCAGGCATTGGCTCCATCGTAGCCATTGCTGGCATTGGGGACATTCAAATTGGAGATACTCTATGCTCCCTTGGCCATCCATCTCCCATTCCCTTTCAAAAAATATCTGAACCTACCATTGCCATGCAATTTCTTGTAAATGACTCTCCCCTGGCTGGAAAGGAAGGAAAGTATGTCACTTCCCGTCATCTAAGGGAACGTCTTTTTCGGGAATTAAATACAGACGTGAGCCTGCGAGTTGAAGAAACCGATACAACAGAAAGCTATAAAGTATCAGGAAGGGGAGAACTTCATCTGTCTATTCTTATTGAGACTATGCGCCGAGAAGGGTATGAATTTGCTGTAAGCAAAGCAGAGGTTTTATATAAGAAGGATGGGGAAGGAAAAAGAACAGAACCTATGGAATTAACTTATATTGATGTCCCGGAAGAATTTTCTGGAACTGTCATTGAAAAGTTAAGCCAAAGAAAAGGAGAGCTTCGCAATATGAAGACTGCTGCTGGAGGTTATACCCGTTTGGAATTTTCCATTCCTTCCAGAGGGCTCATTGGGTATCGAGGGGAATTTCTGACAGACACAAAGGGAAACGGAGTAATGAACACAATCTTTGATGGATACGGCCCTTACAAAGGAGATATCCAATACCGAAAGCAAGGTTCTCTCATTGCCTTTGAGGCTGGGGAAGCCATTACCTATGGTCTTTTCAACGCTCAGGAGAGGGGAATCCTCTTTATTAGTCCTGGCACAAAAGTTTACTCTGGTATGGTTGTAGGGCAAAATGGAAAGACAGAAGATATTGAGCTGAATGTATGTCGAAAAAAACAGCTGACCAATACCCGCTCTTCCAGCGCTGACGAGGCTCTTCGCCTTACTCCTCCCAAAATATTAAGCTTAGAGCAAGCTTTAGAATTTATTGATACAGATGAATTGCTGGAAATTACTCCAAAGAATTTACGGATACGTAAGAAAATATTAGACTCGACTCTTAGAAAGAGAGCTATGAAAAAATAATTGAAAAAGCATTTTAGGGGTTTTTATGATGATAAATGAAAACCCCTTCCTTTGTGGAATCAATCCCCCTTTATGAGAGGATTAATTCCACTGGACAATGGTCTGAGCCCAATACTTGACTATGGATGCAAGCCCCCTTTAGTCTTTCCTGTAAAATATTAGAGACAACAAAATAGTCAATTCTCCAACCTATGTTTTTCTCTCTAGCCTTAAAACGATAAGACCACCAGGAATACGCCCCTTCCTTTTCTGGGTAAAAATACCGAAAGGTATCTGTAAATCCCGCCTCCAACAAATGGGAAAACTTCTCCCTCTCCTCTATTGTAAAGCCAGCATTTCTCTTATTTGACTTTGGATTTTTTAAGTCTATTTCTTTGTGGGCCACATTTAAGTCTCCACAAAAAATAATGGGTTTCTTTTGTTCCAATTCTTTTAAATAGTTTAAAAAAGCATCTTCCCACTCCATTCGGTAGGAAAGCCTGGCCAGCTCATTTTGAGAATTGGGAGTATACACAGTCATAAAGTAAAAATCTTCATATTCCAACGTGAGGATACGTCCTTCCTTGTCATGTTCTTCCACTCCCATTCCTCTATAGACAGCCAAAGGTACTTTCTTTGTAAAAATCCCAGTGCCAGAATATCCCTTCTTCTCTGCATAATTCCAGTATTGCTCATATCCTTCCAGAGAAAGATCAATCTGTCCCTCCTGAAGCTTTGTCTCCTGTACTGCAAATATATCTGCATCCACTTCCTTAAAAAAATCTAAAAAATTTTTTCCCACACAAGCCCTAAGTCCATTCACATTCCATGAAATACATTTCATCTTCTTATCCATTCCTTTCTTTAGCCTTTATCCATCAAAAAAATCTGTTATTGTTTCATTTTTCTTATAAAGCCCCTCCTATATATGGCTGGCTGAAAAATGAGTATTCTTATTATACCATAAAAACTGAAACTCGTTGCATGAAAGGATGGAACTTAAGAAACCTGTTGAACTCATGGAATACAAGTGCTGTACTCGGAATATAGGAAGAGTCAGTGAAGTGAAATCTTATAAAACAGATTCATAAGAGCACGATTGAAGATATAAAATAAAAAGAAATTCTCCTATTTCCCTCTTTTCTTTCATCTAGAAGGCAACCGCCTTTTTGCCTACAGACTTTCCTTTTCTCGTATTATATCAAATGTTATTTCGTATGTAAATATAATATTTTAGTACTGAACTATAAATAAATCAGAAATATCCTCATTTCATAGCTTGAAACTTTCCTTGTTCTAATGTTCATGTACGGTAAAGAAGCAAGAAACCGAAAACAAGAGATAGACCGCCAGCACCACACTATTCCGAACCAAAAGACAAGCATTATGGAATCCCTCTACGCCTATATCTTTTTAAATATCACAAACAAGATAGATTTAGAGATAGAGGAATGATATAATCTGAATGTACACATTTCTTTGTTTTTCGTAAAATTCCATTTAGAACTATCCTATCGGTAGAGGCAAAAAGCCCCGTTTTATCCAACTCTACCGTTGGTAGGTGTTCATTTTTATGCCGGATTTATATAATTTACCGCAAGCAGGAGGGCTGAGTAATGAATCAAGTTAAAATTGGAGCTTTTATTTCCGAACGCCGGAGAGCAAAAGGCTGGACGCAAGGCCAGTTAGCAGAAAAACTGGAAATAACTGATAAGGCTGTTTCCCAAAGTTAAAGATACCACACCAAATATGACGAACCCACGCTTATACAGAACTGCAAAAGATATAATGGCTTGATGTAAGTAATAACTACTGCATCAAGCTTTTTTCTTACACTATTCCGATCTAAATATCTATAACGATGAATTTAAATTTTTACATTTTCGTGATATACTATCATGAGTGATTATCATGGCAAGGAGGACTATATGGCTGTAACATATAAAAAACTATTTCACTTGCTGATAGACCGGGGCATCCCGACCGCCGAATTGACGGAGAAAGCTGGATTTAGTGCTAATATTCTAACCCGACTAAGGCGTGACCAGTATGTATCTTTGGATAGTATCGAAAAGATATGTCTTGCTCTTGGTTGCAAGGTAGATGATATTCTGGACTTTATTCCCGATGAAAAGGAGAAAGAAAATGGCTGATATTAGAAAAGAACAAGAGCGTGATGAACTCCATCGGGCGATATGGGCGATTGCCGATG
>CANOLZ010000129.1 GCA_947567075.1 uncultured bacterium | reverse complement strand
GCCTACTGCAGTTGTCAGTAAAATGATAATAATTGCCATGAGGGCATATTTCTTATCTCCAAGCCACATTATATTTCTCTCAATAATTCCTGCCCCTTTTAGTATATAGTTCATAATTCCTGCAAGGGGATCATAAATCCATTTCCACACTACAGTAACAGCCACTGTTCCTGTTACTACTGGGAGAAAAAACACACATCGAAAAAAAGATCTAGTAAATGCACTTTTCTCATAAGTCTGAGATGAAACAAATAATGAAAAAATAACAACAATTGGCACTGAACCAACTACAATAATCAATGTATTTCTAAGGGACTTTAAGAAAGTAGGATCCTGAAACATTGTAGTATAGTTTTGTAAACCAGTAAAAGTAAACTCTTTCATCGTATATTTAAAAAAGCTTGTAAATATCCCCATACCCATTGGAAATAGTACAAAAACAATAAAGAAAAATAAGGCTGGAGCCAGAAAACAGTATGACACCATAGTCTCATGCATTCTGATTTTATTTACTTTTTTCATGTTTAATTCCCATACCTTTCTCCACTTTTAGTATCGGCCCACGCACTAAATCTATAAGCCTTTCTTTTACCTTTTTATTCTCCAAGAAAAAAATAAGAGAAAAAAGAACTGTCCCCAAATCCGGGAGTGGTTTGAAGACAGCTTCTCCTTATTTATTGAGCATTCGTTATAGACTGATCAGACAGCTGTACGAACTCATCTGCTGCTGCCTTTGGCTCTTTGTCTCCATTCATAATAGCCTGAAGCATAGGGAACCAATATGTTCTCATTTCTGCAAATCCATCAATGGTATTGTAATAGGGTGAATAATACTTTGTCCAAGAATTTATTTCCTTCATCCTTGCATCTGTATAAATCTCTCCCATAGATGTACGTACAGGGAAGCAACCAGTTCTTTCAATATTTTTAGGTCCCCACTCAGGATCATCACAAAGAAATTGTATAAATTTCTTGGAAGCTTCTACTTTTGCATTATCTCCATTATTAAATACACAGAACCCATTTACTAAATACTCTAGCTCAGCCACGCCGTCCTCTGATGGGAAAGGAACCTCAATTACTTCAATTCCATTGTCATCTAATAATGATTGATTTGAATTTTGTGTTCCAGGTCCCCACAAAAGGGTAAAGGAAGTTAATTTCGTTGCAAAATTCTTAATGTCATCTCCTCCTGCATATGCAGAACCATTTAATAATGTACCTTCATCTACTGCGGTTTTTATAAACTCAAGAGCCTTTACTCCTCCTTGATCATTAATGGTATACTTGGTCACTGCATCATCGGTTATAGAACTATCGTAAAGATTTGCAACAAATGCTCTTGTTCCTTGATCTCCTCCCTGGCCGCTGCAAAAAACAGAACCAGCCATATATCCTTTATCCTTTAAGGCTGTGATTACTTCTTGAAATTCTGACGTTGTCCACCCATCTTTAATTTTGTCAGCCACTCCTGCGTCTACGGCCATTTCTTTATTAAATGCCATATAAAATGGTGCAGAACTAATAGGGTACATATAAGGAGTATCTCCTGCCTTACAAGATGCAAGAAGTGGATCATTATTTACATCTGCTACAAATTCTTCTGTAAACATATCACTTAAATCAGCCAGTTTTCCTGACTTTCCATATTCAATAATACGCCCTGGAGCATCAAACAAAACATCACAAATTGTGCCTCCTTCAATAGCTGCAATAATTTTTTCTGGCCCTGATGTAAAATCAATCGTTTCCAATCTTACTTTAATATCAGGATTCTTATCCTGAAAAGCTTCTATAACTGTCTGCTCATAGGTTCCTGGCGTTGTTTCAGCTGTATCTTGAGCAAACGTTGGGAATGCCCACCAAGTTATTTCCGTAATATCTCCTGTGCTTTCCGTACTTGTGGAATCTCCTCCTGTTTCCCCATCTGCACTATCTGTAGTGCCCTCTTCTGTACTTACATCTGAAGAATCATTTGCAGAACTGGAATTAGCGTTTCCCCCACATGCTCCTAGAGAAACTATCATGGTGCATGCCAATGCCATAGATAAAAACTTCTTTTTCATTTTTTTCCTCCTATTCTTATGATTATGTTTTAGTTCTTTTTAATAACAGCACATTTGCACTGAATATTAACCTATATAATTGCCTCCACATATCTTTTTGTAATTTCCCTTGGCCTTGTAATGGCAGTGCCAACGACTGCAGCATAGGCGCCTAAATCCAAAACTTGTTTTAGCTGACTGGGGCTCCATATCCCTCCCTCTGCAATAACAGGTTTGTCCAAATCCTTTACAAGCCTTTCTATCATATGTATATCTGGCAGAGGTGTTCCCTTTGTATACTCTGTATACCCTGACAATGTAGTGCCAATAAAGTCAAAGCCAATTTCAGCAGCATGAATTCCTTCCTCATAGGTAGAACAATCTGCCATAAATAGTTGATTGGGATATTTTTTTCGTACTTCCTTGAAAAAATCATCTAATGTTCTATTTCCTGGCCGAATTCGATTAGTTCCATCAGTAGCTATAATGTCTACTCCACAATCTGTTAGTTTATCTATTTCTTCTAAAGTAGGTGAAATAAATACTTTATTGTTTTCGTATACTTTTTTTATAATTCCTATAATAGGAAGGTCTACCGAAATTTTGATTTCCTTTATATCCTGCACTGAATTTGCCCGAATGCCTGCTGCCCCTCCTTCATAGGCGGCATACGCCATTCTTCCCATAATATAAGAACTATGTAATGGTTCATCTTCTAATGCTTGACAAGAAACAATTAATTTTCCCTTTATTTTTTCCATAACTTCTTTTTTAGACAATTTTACTCTCCCCTTTTTATTTATAAAACCTAAAATATAGCATAATTATTATTTTATAATTACTTTTATTGGACTATTTATATTATATGCACAATTTTTTGTTTCTTATATGTATAAATTTATCATATCATATAAAAAAATTATTTTCAATATAAAAATATAAAAAAAATTTTTTCTATTATGTTGTGTTTTCATAAGGAACATGCTATGATCTTATATATTGTATATAAATTAAAAAAGGAGAATGATAGAATATGCCCAAATATGACGCTTCACGTTTTCGCCATGTAACCATAGCTCTCAATACTCCCTTTGACTCTAATGGGGATGTCAATCAAACAGCTTGTAAAAAATTAGCCCGCTATTATGCAAATAAAGGAGTTAAAAGTCTCTACATATGTGGAAGTACTGGAGAGGGCTTTTTATTAGACAATGAAGAACGGATGAATGTAGTTGAATCTGTTGTTCAAGAAGTAGGAGACGAAATGACAATTATCGTCCACGTAGGCTGCCCCTCTACAAAGCATTCTGCCATGCTTGCAAAACATGCAGAGTCTGTAGGAGCTCATGGCACATCTGCTGTTCCTTGTGTTTATTACCGTCCCAGCGAGGAAAGTGTATACCATCATTGGACAAACATAACCTTAGCCGCAGATCTGCCTTTTTTCATTTATAACATTCCCCAGCTTACTGGTTTTCATTTATCCATGGATCTTTTTTACAAAATGCTTGAAAATGAACGAGTTGCAGGAGTTAAAAACTCTTCAGATGCCTGTCATGACATACTTCGTTTTAAACAGGCTGGCGGAAAAGACTTTATTGTTTTTAATGGGCCTGATGAACAATTTCTAGCTGGTAGACTTATGGGAGCAGATGCTGGCATTGGAGGCACTTATGGTGCAATGCCTGAGTTATACTTAAAGCTAGAAGAGCTTATCTGTAGGGGAGACATACCAAAAGCCCAAAAATTACAGAATATTATCACTCCTTTCATTTACCGTCTCTGCTCTTTTCCTTCTATGTATGGAGCTTGTAAAACAATTATTCATATGAATGGCATAGATGTGGGAAATCCCAGATATCCCTTCCTCCCAGTAGATGAAAAAGATCCTGAAATTATTGCACTTTATAATGATATTTCCAAGGCTGTTGATGAAGTAAAGGATTTATAAATATGAAAAAAACGATTGTATGTTTTGGTGACTCAAATACCCACGGCTACTGTTCAAAAACAGGAGGCAGGTTTTCAGAAGAGGAACGCTATCCTTGTCTTCTTTCTAATCTTCTAGGAAATAAATATTGCGTTCAGGAAGAAGGATTAAGTGGCAGGACTACCTGCTTTGAAGATCCTCTACACGAATCCATGAGTGGAATATCTGCAATTTACTCCTGTCTCATGAGCCATAAACCTGTACATTTACTTATCATTATGTTAGGTACCAATGATACAAAGGAACGTTTTGGGGCCACTGCCAAAAATATTGCGGATGGTATGTATCGTCTCGCCAGAAAAGCCATTAGCCTGTCAGATGCTTTTTATAAACAAGTTCCCAATATACTTCTTGTCGCTCCTCCCCCTATTGACAAAAGATATACGGATACCTTTATTGTAGAGGAAATGGGCCAAGGATGTGCTAAAAAGTCAAAGAAATTGGCTGCCCATTACAAAGCAGTTGCCGACTTATTAAACCTTCACTTTCTAGATGCTGGTTCTATTAATGGAATATCTATGTCCCCTGAAGATTATATGCATCTTACATGTGAAAGCCATAAAATTCTTGCAACCTCTTTAGCTTCTTTAATTCCTGATTTGCTTCGTCAGCAAACAGACTATTAAATGATTGGTCAAAGACATTTCCACCTCTTTGTGGCAATGTCTTTTTTGTTTTACTACGAAATACTTCCTTATCCCAGCTCCTCTCTGATCCAAACATTAA
>CANOLZ010000128.1 GCA_947567075.1 uncultured bacterium | reverse complement strand
CAACCGGCTCATAACCGGTCGGTCCTGGGTTCGAGTCCCCGAAGGTCCATTTTTAATCCAATATTTTATATGGCCCAGTGGCTCAGTTGGTTAGAGCGTCGCCCTGTCACGGCGAAGGTCGTCGGTTCGAGTCCGATCTGGGTCGTCTATAAGCTAGAATGGGATCTTAGCTCAGCTGGGAGAGCATCTGCCTTACAAGCAGAGGGTCACAGGTTCGAGCCCTGTAGGTCCCATTTAAGAATTTTTGCTAGCTTTAGAAAGAATTTGCCGGCGTGGCGGAATAGGCAGACGCAATGGACTTAAAATCCATCGGGAGTTAAATCCCGTACCGGTTCAAGTCCGGTCGCCGGCATTAAGTTAGGATAATCCCAATCCTCTTTTCATCAAGGGTGGCTTTAAGTTTTTAGCATATTTTAGGTACATTAAGGAAGAAATAGTAGTATCATAAGTGAAGTGATGCTGCTATTTTTTTATATGCTCCTTTTTTCTGTGCTGCCTTTAAACTTTTGATTCATCAAAGATTTTATGAATTTTGGGAAGTAAGCACAGGGCAAGGACTTCCGTCGCATGCTTGGGTATTACAGTCTGCAATGAAATCGGAAAGCTATCATATAGTAGTAAAGATAAACTATGATAAAGAAGATTTGTGGAGATAAAAGGTGATGAATACGCCTAGACTAGAAACAGAACGATTGATTTTAAGAAAGTTTACAATAGAAGATATGGAAGCTCTTTTTCTTATTCTGAAAGATGAAGAAGTCAAAAAATTTCTGCCTTAGTATTCTGTGAAAAACATGAAGGAAACTAGGAATTTTTTTTAAGGAAAAGTATGGAGCAATGTATGAGCAGCCACAAGCATGTGCTTATGCCATTTGTCTTAAAAAGGGTAATTTTCCTATTGGTTATAGCAAAGTTGATACAAAGGAACATTTTGGAATCAGGGAATTGTTACAGAAGCAGGAAAAGCTATTATAAAGCAAGTAAAAAAAGACGGACTTGGGTATATTACAGCCACTTATGACAGGAATAATTCCCAAAGTGGAAGGGTGATGAGAAAGGTAGGTATGAAATATCAATGTACATTGGTTACATTCAGAATGTATCAGTTCAATCTTGATGAAAATATAGAGGGGATTTACAAAAAATATTGGGATACATCTGCTGTACATTTTGTAGAGACAGAGCTATAGACTTATAAAAATATTTGTCTGTGATGGGAGAGAAGGGTTGGTGAATTACATAAATGATAGAAGGGAGATAAAAGTGGATTATTTAAGATTCCAGTAGAAATTTGCTAGTTTCAAAAAGCCGGACGTTAGTAAAGAAAGAACTGGAAACAAAGAAAATAAGCATTTCTATTGAAGGCTGGGAACTCTATAACAAATTCCCAGCTTTTTTCTAAATAGTGAAGGATTCATTTGGATGATTGAGGGAGGGATTTTTGGAAATGCTGGTAATCTTTCATTGTCTTCCAATGTCCTCCCCAAGTAAAGCCGTGAGCTGTAAAAAGTTTATAACATAAATCATTCTCATCTATTTTACAAGGGAACACCTTGGAACGATCCCCATAGTATTCGCTGCCTGGAGGAGATATGTAAGGCTGACCATTTTTGGTAGATACATAAGGGTTAAAAAAAGGATTTACATCAATGGCCAGGCCTAAGGCATGTTTTGATAAGCTTGTTGTTCCTTCTACGAGACGGAAATTAAAACAAGAAGTATTATTCTCTGTCATAGAAAGAGTGTCGTCAGCTCCAAATTCATCAATAAGCTTTATTTGGCCAATGGGATAGTCAGCTTTATACAATTCATAAAAAATTTCTACTAAATCTTGGGCAATAGCTTTATTACAAATAAGTTCTCCTTGTTGAGAGTTGCCATAAAAATCCACATAAAGGACAGAAACATAGCGTAGTTCTTCATAGGGGACAGTACAATTTTCCCCATAGGATAAGCCAGTTATCCGCTCTTTCACTTGTTCAGAAAGAGGTTCGTAATAAAAACCTTCTTTGTACACAGTCCTAGAAGCAGCATTTGCCTGAATAGGGACGGCAAAAAGAAGTACTATAAAAATCCATAGAATTTTTATAAGTTTTGTTCTCATTTGTATATTCTCCTTTCACACATTATATATTTTTAACTATTATATAACTGTTTGACTTGTAAATGCAAGATAGATAGAGGGAAAGGAAAACAAATCTTGAATTTTAGAAAATAAATGATACAATAAAAAAGATAAGTTGAAAAAAGCACAAAGAAAGACATACACAAAAGGAATGCCAAAAGTGATTATGAGGAGGAAAATGAGATGAAAAAGGCAATAATATTTATTCTGGCAGCTATAACTATATTTGCTATGGCAGGATGTAGTAGCAAGGAAGCAAAAACTTCGTCAGGGGGAGAAGGCCAAGATGTAAGTGGAGAAGAAGCTCAAGGCAAAGGAGAAGCATTAGAAACATTAATTGTAGGGACAGAGGCAGGATTTGCCCCCTATGAGTATATGGAGGGAGACAGGATTGTAGGAATTGATATGGATATTGCCCAGGAAATTGCCAATTCTATGGGAAGGACTTTGGAGATAAAGAATATGGATTTTGACGGGGCTTTGCTTGCTGTCCAACAGGGAAAAGTGGACTTTGTGGCAGCAGGAGTATCTGTGGATGAAGAGAGAAAGGCAGTTATGGATTTTTCCATAAATTATGTGGATTCAATAGAAGTCATTGTCGTCAACCAGTCTGCTCCTAGAGTGTCAGGAACAAAAGGAAGTGATTTAAACGGTAAAATTGTGGGAGTTCAGCAGGGAAACATAGCGGATATTTGGGTTTCCAATAAGGAAAATTGTGAGCCTGCAGAAATAAAGCGTTATACAAAATTTGCCCAGGCTGGGGAAGATCTGAAAAATGAAAAAATTGATTGTATTGTAATGGATCAGTTCCCTGCACAGGAGCTTGTTAAAGCTTCAGAGGGAACGTTGAGTATTTTAGAGGGAGAGCCTCTTTTTTCGGATCAGTATGCCATTGCAGTCCAAAAAGGAAACAAGGAATTGCTAGATGAGATTAATACAGTTATTAAGAGGCTGATTGATGAGGGAAAAATTGAAGAGTTTACTGCAAATCATACGGCACAATGAGGAAAACATGATTTTAGAAGGGAATAGCGCTGGATTTTTGGGCGCTTTTCCCTTTTTCTTGCAATGGAACCAACGATTATTTATTTCAAAAGGGCTTATATTTAGAAAGGAAGAGTAAGAATGAACATAATAGGAGAAAAGTTGTATAAGGCTCTTATAGAGGAAGACCGTTATCTGGCCTATTTAGAAGGGCTGAAAATTACCATTGAAATTTCTATACTAGCCATTCTCCTTGGCGTAGTTATTGGCATTTTAGTTGCTATTATTAACGTGATGGCAAGGGAAAGAAAGGGTTTAAAATGGCTGTCTCTTTTATGCAGCCTCTATATTCATATTATTCGGGGAACGCCCCTTATGGTCCAGCTCCTTATTTTTGCAAATTTAATCTTTGTTTCCAGGGAAAACAATGAGGTTGTCATTGGGGCGGTATGTTTTGGAATTAACTCTGGCGCTTATGTGGCAGAAATAATTCGGGCTGGGATTGAATCTGTTGACAAAGGCCAGACAGAGGCTGGGAGATCCCTTGGATTAAATGGAATGCAGACAATGGGATATATTGTACTTCCCCAGGCAGTGAAAAATATCCTTCCAGCTCTTGGCAATGAATTTATTGTTTTGATAAAGGAAACCTCTGTAGCAGGAGTTATTGCAGTAACGGATTTGACAAAGGCAGCACAATATGTAGGATCTAGAACTTGGGATATTCTTACACCCCTTCTCATTGCAGCAGTTATATATTTAATGATTGTTCTGGGGCTGACAAAGTTGCTGGGACTATTTGAAAGGAGGCTTGGCAAACGGTGATTAGGACAAAAGATTTAAAAAAACAATTTGGCTCACATCTAGTGTTAAATGGAATTAATGAACATATAAAAAAAGGGGAAAAGGTAGTTATAATTGGGCCTTCTGGATCTGGGAAATCTACTTTTTTAAGGTGCCTAAACTTGTTAGAAATCCCAAGCAGCGGAAAAATATGGTTTGAAGGAAAGGATATTACAGCATCTATGGGAGATATTAATAAACTGAGGCAGAAGATGGGTATGGTTTTTCAACAATTTAATTTATTTCCTCACCTGTCTGTTACAGAGAATATTACTTTGGCTCCTAAAAAGCTACTTGGAATGAGCAAAGAAGAAGCAGAAGAAAAGGCAGAGACATTGTTAAAAAGGGTGGGGCTGCCAGATAAAGCGAAAGCTTATCCAGGACAGCTTTCAGGGGGGCAAAAACAAAGAATAGCCATTGCCAGATCCCTTGCTATGAATCCTGACGTTATGCTCTTTGATGAACCTACATCGGCTCTTGACCCAGAGATGGTAGGGGAAGTTTTAGAATTCATGAAGGAACTGGCAGCAGAAGGAATGACCATGGCCGTAGTCACCCATGAAATGGGATTTGCAAGGGAGGTTGCCACCCGTATACTGTTTATGGATGAAGGAAAGGTAAAAGAATCAAAGAAACCAAAGGATTTTTTTGAAAATCCAGAGGATCAAAGGTTGAAAGACTTTTTGTCGAAGGTGCTTTAAAAACAATTTAAGTTTCTTTTTAAAATGGTGCAGAACTGTTAAATAAAAAATCCCCAGAAAGAATTTCTGGGGATTTTAATGTGCGTTAGAGGATTCGAACCCCCGACCTTTTGGTCCGTAGCCAAACGCTCTAT
>CANOLZ010000127.1 GCA_947567075.1 uncultured bacterium | reverse complement strand
TGGTTTCACTATTATAAAAAACCCCAGGAAATATTTATGAGCCCTGAGGGAAATCATATTTTTACAGTGAATCTTTTAGACAAGAGGCTGCAGGAGAAAGAAATATATTCAGCAATATGGGAAATGAAAAAATTCATATGTCAGATGCATCCACAAAGCATCCAGGATCCACCAATCAGAATAAAAACGCCAGAGGGGACAGTGGGTTGGTTTTCCTTCCTTACAGGAGGGATAGAGGGTGATGAGCTTCACATGATGTTTCTTATGTCAATTCAAGAAAAAATGATGCTTGGGAGCTATCATTTTCCAGAAAAAGAGAAAAGAGAGGAAAGGAAACGATTTATTAAAATAGTAGAGGAAATAAGGGAAGAAAAAGAGGTGGTTCAATAAGATGGAAGACAGGGAATATATAGATAAAATCATATTAGCCCTTCGATTAAAATATAAAGAACATGAAGAGGAACAAAGTCTTCCTCATAAGGAAATTTCCATAGGAACAGAAAAAATCCCTTTGCAAAGAGAAGAATTATTGGAAGGTGTATGTTCTATCCTCTTGCCAAGTATTTTGACAGATATGGAAGAAAGGGAAAAAAGGATAAAATATAAAAATGAAAACAGACCTTCTATTATAAAAGGAGATTCTGGGCAAAATGCATGGATAACCTTCCAAATGATTTTCCAAGAAAATGAAAAATCTAGGGAAAGCATTACGGTAAAACGGGACAAGCTAAGGGATGACATGAAAAAAATCTGGAAGTCATATGTTTTTTATGATACAGGGGAGGTAGAAGGAGATAACTATCAGGTTGCTTGGATGGACTTTAAAGCCTTTTCCTTAGATAATAATCTTTACAGTTTCATATTTTTATTTTACATAGAAGAACAAATATTGTTGGGAAATTTTCACTGTATCTTTTCCCAATATAATATATGGAAACCAGCTATATTAAAACTCCTTACAACAATACAAATAAATAGATAAAAGAGAGGGAAACAATGAGAGAATATCAGATTTTAATAGAACCTTTTTCCTATATAGCCATACGTAGACTGCATATTGAGAAAAAAGTAAATGACCATGCCAGGGCATCGATAGCCATTGTAATAAAGGATCAATGGAAGGAAAATTATATAGAAACATTATTAAAAGAAACATGGGTAAAAATCATTGGAGCAGGGGAGGGAGGGGAAAGTCCTATTTATACCATTCTATTTCATGGAATGATTACAGACTTTTCTTTTCAATTAAATGGATATGAGACAGTGTTGGATCTGGAGATGATGGGAGGAACCGTTCTCATGGACACAGAGACACATTTTCGAGTATTTCAAAATGAGGATACTCCTTCCTTGGAAATCCATGAAAAGCTTATAAAAAATTATCCTAATGCTTCCAACGTATTTTGCAAAGAAAATAGAGAGGAGAAAATCCAAGACGTTTACATTCAATATGAAGAAACAGACTGGGAATTTTTAAAGCGTATTGCAGGAAAATCAGGTCTTTATTTAACCCCAGACATTTACAAAAAGGGGATAAGTTACACCATTGGCCTGCCTGAGGGAACAGAAAGAAAAGTGGACACAGACAGGATAACAAGAAAGTTAAACAGAGGGGAATACATGAAAAAGCTTTATAATGGCATGGATTTTCTAAAAGATGGAGACATGATGGAAATGATTTTCTTGGATAGGGAAATATTTTATTTAGGGGACAGTATTTCCTATGAAGGAAAAAGTTATTATATATGGAACATAGAAACGGAATATAAACAGGGGGAATGTATCCACACTTATTATTGCAGGACAAAAGAAGCAATAAAGGTTCTTCCTCCTTTCCATGAAAATATAGCAGGCTGCTCTTTTGAAGGAGTTATTACCCAGGTTAAGAAAGACAAGGTACAAGTTGACATTGAAGGGGATGAGTGGAAAGGAGCAGATGGAAAGAAATGGTTTCCATATGCAACTGTATATTCTTCTCCTAATGGGACAGGGTGGTACTGTATGCCAGAAATAGGAGACCATGTACGTCTTTATATCCCAGGGCAGGAAGGTGACTGCTTTGTTATGAGCGCAGTTCACAAGGAGACAGACAATGCCAGACAAAATCCAGATGATAAATCATTAAAGACAAAATATGGAAAGGAAATACGGTTTACTCCTAATTCTATTTTAATGACTAACAACAAGGGAATGATGGTGGAAATGAAGGATGAGGAGGGAATTACAATCGTAAGTGATAAAGACATTGTAATAGAGGCAAAAGATAATGTAACAATAACAAGTGAAAATGGCTCTCTCCTCCTTGGAGCAGAGAACAGCCTTCAGCTAAAGCAGGGAGGGACAATGATGACTCTGAAAGAAGAAATTTCCTTTACTGGGAGAGAGTTTAGAATACAGTAAAAAATATAGAAAGAGGTAAGCAAACGATGTACATAGGAAATGTAGGCAATCGTGAAACAGAAATCTCCCAATTTTTACAGCCTTACATAGAAGAACGATTTCAAATATCTTGTCAATGGTTTCAGCTTGTAGTTGAATATTATGGTTTAGAAGTTTGGAATGAGTTAAAAACCGTGATAAGAACAACTATAAAAAAGGCGGATTTACTTCAAAAAGAGAATAAAAAAGGAAAAGGGCAATACTTCATAATAAGTTTTTTAAAGTCTAGTGTTTATTTGGAAAAGCTGGAATGGCGCATAGATATTCTGGATGAGGGATTTTATTTAGACAACCAGGAGTCAGAAGGATATTATTTACCAAAGTTTTTGCAAGGAAAATACTGGGAGGATTTAGACTTCCTCCTTGATAAGACAAGAGATCATGTTATCCGGCTGCAGAATTACGAGTGGATAGTAATAAAAAAACAGTATACAGAGCTCTTTGCCTTCTTAGCCTTCCAAATGATCCATAGCCTAATAGAATACATAGTAGAAGAGATAGAAGAAAGCAAGCTCCTTCTTTCTGATCAATTTAAAATTATTTATGGAGAATATATGGATCGTGGGATTGTGTTATATGAAAAGGAGAAGAGAGAAGATGAAATATTTTTTAATAAAAACAGATGAGAAAAACAAAATCCCATATAATATCAATAAAAACAGAGGAATCGATATTCGGCTATTGACAAGGGAAATGGCTCATAAAATCCCTTTCTTGAATGTAGTTAGGATGGATTTTCCAAAAGAGGGATTTTTACCAGATATCCTATCCAGTCCTTGCATTCTTCTCACGAATATATGTATGGAAGTTGTTTCCATGTACGATCCAGACATTCCTTTTAAAGTTGTGAAAGCAGTAGATAAGAAAAGAGGAGTAAACAAAACATATTTTCTTCCTATATTAGAAGAGATAGATTGCATGTCCCAACAAACCCAATTTCACGTAATGGGAAAAAGGGTTATACATTTTGTTTTAGATGAAGAAAAGGTTGGAGCAAAAGCAGTCTTCAAGGCAAAGGGATGGGACGAGCCAGGCATGATAGCCAGACTGGACGTTGTAGAAAGTATATTAAGAAGAGAGGCGAAAGGAATGATGATGGAGGAAATCGAACAGGAGGAAAAAGAAGAGTAAAGGTTTAGATGATGAAACCTTGTCTTTTTTAAACATTAGGGAAACCAAGGGAGCGCCTCCATTGACAAGATAGGAGACATTCTGTAAAATGAGACAGAATATACAGTCACTCTCCTATGATACAATGACCATGAAAAGGAATAAGATATTATTATGAAAAAGAAAAAAGGCTTATTACTGTTTCTCATGGCAGCCCTATGCTTATGTCTAGGATGTAAAGCCAAGGAGGAACAAGAACTAGTGGAGACTCCCAAGGTGCAAGACTCTTCTTTTGTAGAAGGGAAAGAAAACAAGGAAGACAGGCCAGTTGTCTTGGAACATATACTAGAGGATAAACAGGGAGGGGCAGAAGATACAGAAGGAAAAATCCAAGAGGAAATAGAAGAACTGATTGAAAATATGAAATTAGAAGATAAGGCGGCTCAGCTTTTTATTATCCTTCCGGAAGCCCTTATGCAAGGAGTGGAGGCAGTTACAGTTGCGACAGATAGGACAAAAAATGAAATAAACAAAATACCAGTAGGAGGATTTATTTTTTTGGGCCGGAATCTCCACGCCAGGGAACAGGTGAAAAGTATGATGGAAAATATACAATCATATAGTATGGAAAGAATAAATATGCCTGCATTTTTATGCATTGATGAAGAAGGCGGAAATGTGAGCCGTATTAGCGGAACAGAGAAATTTGACGTACCTTTCATCGAAGATATGCGGATTGTTGGACAGGGCCAAAAGGTTGAGAGAGCCTATGAGATTGGTTTGGACATGGGAAAGTATCTTTCTGACTTAGGATTTAACGTAGATTTTGCTCCTGTTGCCGACGTATTGACAAATAATGAAAATGAGGTTGTAAAATACCGTTCTTTTGGCAGTGAGCCAGAGATGGTATCCAACATGGCAGCAGCCTTGTTTACTGGGCTGGAGCAAGAGGGAGTTTATGGAACATATAAACATTTTCCAGGTCATGGAATGACAGCGGGAGATACACACGAAGGTTACGCATATTCAGAAAAAACATTGGAGGAATTAGAGCAATGTGAGCTTATCCCATTTCAAAAAGGGATTGAGGAAGGAGTTTCCTTTATTATGGCAGGTCATATTTCACTGCCTGGAATAACAGGGGATCATAGGCCGGCTTCCCTTTCAGAATACATGCTCACCTACTTATTACGGGAAAAAATGGGATACAATGGGATCATTATAACAGATGCTATGAACATGGGAGCTATT
>CANOLZ010000126.1 GCA_947567075.1 uncultured bacterium | reverse complement strand
GGCATGGACTACATCGGATGTTTCAACCTTTTTTTCTAATTCTCTTGTGTATGCTAGTATTTCCTGTGTATTGCTTATTGCTATTTGTGCCCCGGCAGCATACGTTTTGTCCAGATTTGATTTTATAGCAAATAAAATAATCCAATCTAGCTTTGTGTCTGCCATGGGCGTTCCAGCTGTTATGATTGTTTTACCTCTATTTGGATTAGTAGCCAATTGGAATATTTTAAATCATACCCTTTCCAACAGAATTACTTTAATTTTTTTATATGTGGGAATAAATATTCCTTATACAACTATCTTTTTATTGACTTTTTTTAGCAATTTATCTCGCACCTTTGAGGAGGCCGCTGCCATTGACGGCTGTTCTCCTATGAAGACATTTTGGAAGATCATGCTGCCAATGGCCCAGCCTGGAATTATTACAGTGACAATCTTTAACTTCATTAATGTTTGGAATGAATATTTTATGTCATTAATTTTTGCAAACTCTGATAAAGTGCGCTCTGTAGCTGTAGGTTTGTACTCTATGATTAATTCTATGAAATATACAGGTGATTATGCAGGGATGTTCGCAGCAGTCGTCATTGTATTTTTACCCACTTTTATATTATACTTATTCTTATCAGAAAAAATCATCGCAGGCGTGACAGGCGGTGCCATTAAAGGATAGGACAGAGAGGAGAAAAATATGAAAAGACCAGTGTTAGTGATTATGGCAGCAGGCATGGGAAGCCGTTACGGAGGTTTAAAACAAATTGATCCCATTGACACCTATGGAAATATTATTATGGATTTTTCTATTTATGATGCAAAAATAGCTGGATTTGAGAAAGTAATATTCATAATAAAAAAAGAAAATGAAAGGGATTTTAGGAACGTCATTGGAGATAGGGTGGAAAACTACATGGAAACAGCCTATGTCTATCAAGATATCCGAGATATCCCAGAAGGATTTCATGTTCCGGAAAAGAGGATGAAGCCTTGGGGAACAGGCCATGCTATATTAAGCTGCCATGACCTAATTGATGGCCCTTTTGCCGTTATTAATGCAGACGATTATTATGGAAGAGAGGCTTTTTCCATGATTTATAAATATTTGACCAACCACCAGGATAGGGAGAAGTATTCCTACGGAATGATAGGTTATAGGATAGAAAATACATTGACAGAGAATGGACATGTGGCAAGGGGAATATGCGAGATAGATCAAAGGGGATATTTGACCAACATTAAAGAAAGAACAAGGATAGAGAAAATAGAGGGAGAGGCTGCTTACACAGAGGATGAAGGAAGGACATGGGTAAGTATACAGGAGGGAACGACTGTTTCCATGAACATGTGGGGATTTACAAGGAGCATTTTGGAAGAGTTAAAAGTTGGATTCCCTCTATTTTTGGAAAAAGGGCTAAAAGAAAACCCCCTCAAATGCGAATATTTTCTACCGGATGCAGTAGGGAAACTTTTGGGGGAAGGAAAGGCAGAGGTTGCTGTCTTAAAATCTCTGGATCGTTGGTATGGTGTAACTTATAAAGAAGATAAGCAAGTAGTAATGGATGCAATCCAGCAATTGAAAAACAAAGGTATATATCCAGAAAAACTTTGGTGATCCTTCTTTTTGGCAGGTTTAGGTTGGAGTCTTAAAATAGACGTTAGGCTTATGGAGGGTAGAGATGGACAGAGAGGATGCTTGTAAAAATAGATGGGAGGCAATAGAACAATTTCAGATAGATGGGAAGCTTATGAGGGAAGAACCTTATGGTCATGGGCATATTAATGATACATTTTTGCTAACATTTTTGATAAAGGACAAAAACATTTTGCGAGTCATTTTACAGAGAATGAATCATGAAGTGTTTAAAAAACCGGCTCAGCTCATGGAAAATATATGGAATGTAACGTCCTTTTTAAAGAAAAAAATTATGGCTCAAGGTGGAGATCCAAAAAGAGAAACATTAAATGTTATTGAGACAAGGGATGGACTTAGTTTGTATATAGATTCCAGGGGATACTACTGGAGGGCTTATTCCTTTGTGGAAGATACTATGAGTTTTGATATAGTAGAGAGGCCAGAAGATTTTTATGAAAGTGGCGTTGCCTTTGGGAAATTCCAGAGTATGCTTAGTGACTACCCAGCAGAGACATTACATGAAACAATTGTAGGCTTTCATGACACAAAGGCAAGATTTCATAAGTTTCAGGAGATAGTAAAGGCAGACCCTATGGGAAGGGGAAGTCTAGTTAAGAAAGAAATAGAATTTGTGCAAGAGCGCAGGGAGACGGCAGAAATATTAGGCAGAATGCAGGCCCTGGGGGAGCTTCCCTTGCGGGTTACCCACAATGACACAAAGTTAAATAATGTATTATTAGATAATAAAACAAGAAAGGCAATTTGTGTTATTGATTTGGACACAGTAATGCCTGGTTTAGCAGTCAATGATTTTGGAGATTCTATACGTTTTGGAGCCAGTACTGGGGCAGAAGACGAGAAGGATTTAAGGAAAATTGAATGTGATTTACAATTGTTTGAATGTTACACAAGAGGATTTATTGAAGGATGCAAGGGGAAATTAACAAAAAAAGAGTTGGAAATGCTCCCAATGGGGGCAAAGGTTATGACCTTTGAATGTGGTATGCGGTTTTTAACAGATTATTTGGAAGGGGATATTTACTTTAAAATACATAGGGAAGATCAAAACTTGGATCGGTGCAGGACGCAGCTGAAGCTTGTAGAGGATATGGAAAAGAAATGGGAAAAACTTATGAATATAGTAAATAAATATATATAAAAGCTGCATATGGAAAAAACAATAGTTGAAACCAAGGTGGAAAATAGGATACAATAGGAAAAAAGAGGAGGATTGAGTCATGGTTTCAAAAAAAATAAAGCTGGCCGGCATAGAACAGGTACAGACCTTTAATCATATATGTAGCCGATGCGAGTATAATGTAGATTTAAAACAGGGAAAATACTTAGTAGATGCAAAATCCATTATGGGAATTTACAGCCTGAATATTATGGGGGAATTGGAATTACAGGCGGACACGGACAACGAGAAAGAGGTAGAAGAGACATTTAAAGATTATATTATAGAATAGGAGAAAACTTGGCACAGCAAAGGAGCTGTGCCATTTCCATGGGTAGTTATGAAGAGAAGGAGGTTCATAGGGATGAAAAAGGGAGAAATTGTCGAGGGAATCATTGAGAGAGTAGACTTTCCAAACAAAGGGATATTAGAAACAAAGGAAGGGAAGGTAATTATAAAAAATACAATTCCAGGGCAAAAGATAAGAGCTGTCATACATAAGATGAGAAGAGGAAAGGCAGAGGGAAGGGTTCTTAAACTGTTGGAACATTCCAGCATAGAAATAGATAGTTCCTGCCCCCATTTTGGACAGTGCGGGGGATGCGCATACCAAAGTCTACCCTATGATCAGCAGTTGAAAATAAAAGAAGAACAAGTAAAAAATCTGTTTCAAAAGTTTTTTCAGGGAATGGGGAGAAAGGAGGAAGTAAGAACAGATCTGTCCTTTTTTGAAGGAATAAAGGAAAGTCCTAAGAAAAGTGAATATAGGAATAAGATGGAGTTTTCTTTTGGAGACCAGTGGAAGGGAGGGTCCTTAACTCTTGGAATGCATAAAAGAGAAAGTTTTTATGATATTATTTCTGTAAAAGATTGCCAGATAATGGATGAAGATTACCGAAAAATATTAGGGGAGGCACAAGATTTTTTTGAACATTGGAAGGTGCCCTATTATCATAAAATGAAAAGAGAAGGATATTTGCGCCATTTAATAGTAAGAAAGGGAGAGAATACAGGAGAAATACTTATTCTTTTAGTCACCACAACCCAATGGAAAATTCAGGACAAAAAGGAGGAAGATATACTGAGCCAATTTAAAGACAGTCTTCTGTCTCTTTCTTTGAAAGGAAAGATTGTAGGCATTCTCCATGTTTTGAATGACAGTTTGTCTGATGCAGTAAAAAATGAAAAATCAATTTTATTATTTGGACAAGATTATTTTACCGAAGAGATTTTAGGGATGAAATTTAAAATTTCTCCTTTTTCCTTTTTCCAGACAAACAGCCTGGGAGCAGAAGTACTTTATGAAAGGGTCAGGGAATATGTGGGAGGGTTAAAAAAGGACAAGCTCATTTTTGATCTGTACAGCGGGACAGGCACAATAGCACAAATACTGGCTCCCCAGGCTTCAAAGGTAGTAGGAGTGGAGTTAGCGGAAGAAGCAGTGGAGGCGGCAAAGGAAAATGGGAAAAGAAATGGGTTAGACAATTGTGAATTTATTGCTGGAGATGTTTTAAAAGTATTGGACAGTATAAAGGAAAAACCAGATTTGATTGTCCTAGATCCTCCAAGGGATGGAGTGCATCCAAAAGCTTTGCCAAAAATATTAAATTATGGGGTGAATAAAATAGTCTATATTTCCTGTAAGCCTACAAGCCTTATGAGAGATCTGGAATTGATGTACGACTATGGATATGAATTGGAGAGAGGGGTGTGCATTGATTTGTTTCCAGGAACAACAGGCGTGGAGACGGTATGTTTATTGTCCAAACTCAATGTCGAGCATCATATTGAGGTGGAACTCACGATGGACGAGCTTGATTTGACGGCTGCGGAGAGCAAAGCTACCTATGAAGAAATCAAGGGTTATGTATTGGAGCATACGGGATTGAAAGTCAGCAATCTGTATATCGCACAGATAAAACAGAAGTGCGGTATTATTGAGAGAGAGAATTACAATCTGCCGAAATCGGAAAATTCCAGACAGCCGAAATGCCCGCCAGAGAAAGAA
>CANOLZ010000125.1 GCA_947567075.1 uncultured bacterium | reverse complement strand
CAAATGAGAAATATGACAGGAGGACGGGCTACCCAGCCAAATTTAAGAGCGGCTCCTATTGTATATGATCCATTTTCAGTGACAGCAGTCGATGCAGTATTATCCACCCATTATCATAATGATCATATTGATCCTTTCTTTGCTGCAGCAGTTATGCAAAACATAAAGGAGGATATTCCTTTCATTGGACCGTTAAAAAGTGTGGAGAAGTGGTTAAGTTATGGGGTGCCAGAATCTAGGTGTAAAGTAGTAAAGCCTGGAGATAAGGTAAAAGTGAAGGATTGTGAAATTATAGTCTTAGATTCCTTTGATCGTACTTGTCTCGTAACAGCGGATCACGATATCCGTGGAATCTGTCCTACAGATATGGAGGAGAAGGCAGTAAATTATTTGATACAAACGCCAGGGGGAAATGTTTATCACAGCGGAGACTCCCATTACAGCACCTATTATGCCAAACATGGAAAGGACTATGATATTGATGTTGCCTTAGGATCCTTTGGAGAAAATCCTGTAGGAAATCAAGATAAGATGACATCTGTGGACGTGCTAAGGATGGCAGAAGCCCTTAGGTGTAAAGTGGTTATCCCTTTCCACTATGACGTTTGGACCAACTTTAAGGCAGATCCATTAGAAATTATGATGCTGTATCAATATAAGAAACATGTGCTAGATTATAAATTCACCCCCTTTATTTGGGATGTAGGAGGAAAATATGTTTGGCCACAAGATCAGAAAAAGCTTCAGTATCATTATCGGAGAGGATTTGAAGATTGCTTTACCGATGAACCAAATGTACCATTCCGTTCTATTTTATAAAATAAAGAAGGTGAAAACATGTTAAGAGAGTTTGTAGAGTCAAAACATTATAAATTTGCCAGGGAGGCTTCTTCCTGGCAGGAAGCCATAAGAATGAGCTGCGAGAGTTTAGAAGAAGATGGAGTCATAGATAAGAACTATGCACAAGATATTATTGACTGCGTAACAAAATATGGGCCCTACATTGTTATTATGCCTGAGGTTGCTATGCCCCACTCTCAGGAAGGAGCAGCGGGAGTTCACAAGACAGCCATTGGCTTTATGAAACTGGAAAAACCAGTAAGCTTTGATCCCGATGATCCAGAAAAAGACGCAAGACTTTTTTTTACTTTAGCTTCTTGTAATCCAGAACAACATTTAAACAATATGATGAAGCTTTCAGAAATGCTTATGGATGAGAAAGTAGTGGAGGCTTTGTTAGAAGCTAAAAGTCCAGAAGATTTATTAGAAATTCAGGAAAAGTTATTAGATAAGTAAAAGGTTTGTACGAAATGTCGCAGATTCTATGTATAAAAATAGAAGTTGGACAGGAATGGAGGGATTTTATGGATATTTTATTAAAAATATGGACGTATTTTGCCACAAATATACTTCAAAAACCAGAGTTCATGATTGGCCTCATTGTTATCATAGGCTACATACTGTTGAAAAAACCTTGGTACGACGTGCTGGCAGGGGGAATTAAAACAGTAGTAGGTTATATGATTTTAGCAGTTGGATCTGGTGGCTTGGTCAGCAACTTCCGTCCAGTGCTTGTTGGTTTGAAAGATCGTTTTAACTTAGATGCTATGGTTATTGATCCTTATTTTGGACAGAACGCTGTTACAGCAGGAGTGGAGGAAGTATTTGGAAAAGCCTTTTCCCAAGTAATGATTCTTTTACTCATTGCCTTTATTGTCAATATATTATTAGTACGTTTTAGCAAATTTACAAAGTTAAGAGCCTTATTTACTACAGGTCACGTACAAGTACAGCAGTCTTCCACTGCTTATTGGCTTATTCTCTTTGCCTGTCCGTTTTTAACAAACAATACAGCAATTCTCATTGTAATGGCTTTGATTCTTGGATGTTATTGGGCTGTTGGTTCTAATCTGACAATTAAGCCAACCCAGGAGCTAACAGACGGAGCAGGTTTTTGTCTTGCCCACCAGCAGATGTTCGCCATTGCATTCTTTTCCTGGATAGCAGAAAAAATGGGAAAAGGAAAAGAAGGAAAGAAGTCTAAAAAGATCGAGGACTTGGAGCTTCCTGGTTTTATGAGTATTTTTAATGAGAATATGGTTTGTACTTCCCTGTTAATGTTAATCTTTTTCGGAGCGATTTTAGTTATTTTAGGAAAAGATTACTTAGTATCCGCAGAATTTATGTCGGAGAGTGAAAGCTTTGTCTTCTATATTATCAAAGTCTGCATGAATTTTGCCGTATATTTGGCCATTCTTCAGTTAGGAGTCCGTACCTTTGTAACAGAACTTACTGCATCCTTCCAGGGAATCGCCAATAAACTTCTTCCAGGTTCCATCCCAGGTGTAGACTGTGCTGTATCCTATGGTTTTGGTTCCCCCAATGCAGTTCCTATTGGTTTCTTAAGCGGGGCTGTAGGACAGTTCCTTGCAATTGGAATATTGATTTTGGCAAAGAGCCCTGTCCTTGTCATTGCAGGATTTGTGCCTGTATTTTTTGATAATGCTACCATTGCCGTTTATGCTAATAATAAAGGAGGCTTAAAGGCTGCTATTCTCCTTCCCTTTATTTCTGGACTCTGTCAAGTTTTTGGTTCTGCCTTTATTGCTTACTGGGTAGGTATGGCATCTTATGGCGGATATTTAGGTATGTGGGACTGGGCAGTCGTTTGGCCGGCAATGACCGTCATTATGAAGTTTTTAGGATATATAGGTATTGCTATCGTCGTTATAGCTCTTCTTGCCATTCCTCAAATACAATACCGCAAAGAAAAAGAAGGTTATTTCTTAATGACAGAAGATTACGAAGCATACAAACAGTACAAAGCTAAAAAGTAAAAATCAATAGATGAAATGAAAAGAAGTATGATATAATGTTAGAGATAAAATCAAATCTCTACATAGAAAGGATGGAGTAAAATGTTAAACATTTTAGTATGCTGTGCCAATGGAGCTGGAACAAGCTTGATGATGAAAATGACTGCAGAGAAAGTGATAAAATCATTAAACTTACAGGTTCAAAAAATTCATCATTGTTCTCTTTCAGAAGGGAAAAGTGCAGCTCCCCAATTTGATGTTGTTATGTGTCCCCTGAAGTTTATAAGTATGTTTGCAGAAGCAGAGCAAAAGGGAACAAAAGTTATTGGACTGCGCAATGTATTATCTCAACAGGAAATGGAAGACAAATTAAAGGAACAGGGTATTTCTTAAAAGAATAAGCGAAATAGCCGTCAAAGGACAAAGGAAACAGAGAATGGATTGTCTGGCATGTTGGACAAGAAATTCTCTGTTTCTCCATAAACCAAGTATGTAGCTGGTGTAAGAAGAAAGGCATGGCTATAAAAATGAAAAGGGATCGGGCTCATGTGGAAAACAGAAGAAAGAGTATTCTGAATTTAGTTCGGGAAAATTCAGAAGTTCAAGTAGAACAGCTGGCGGCAAAGTTTGGCGTTTCTTCTATCACGATTCGTAGAGATCTGCAATATTTAGAAGACAAAAAAAAGCTTGTGCGTTTTTATGGAGGCGCTGTTCTTTGTGAGGCAGAGGAAGAGGCAAGGGGACAGAGTGAGGTTCGAATATACCAAAATCTCATTGCCCGTTATGCAGCTAGTCTCATTGAAGATGGGGATACAATCTTTCTCAATACAAGTAGTACTGCACTGCGTATATTACAGTATGTGACAAGTAATAATGTAACAGTAATAACAAACAATGGGAAAGTCATTTATGCAGACTGCCCAGAAAATGTAAATATTATTTTAACAGGAGGAGAAATCCGTTATCCGAAAGAGGCCCTTGTAGGAGATTATGCACTTCGTAATTTACAGACTGTATTTGCAAAAAAAAGCTTCATTGGATGTAGTGGTATATCTCCAAAATTCGGGGTGACGACAGAGAATGCCAATGAAGCAAGTATTAATGAACTAATGCTTAAAAGAGTGATAGGCAGGACATATATTCTTGCAGATCATAGAAAAATAGGGTATAACAGCAGTTTTACAAGTTGTGACATTCATACAGTTTCCAATGTCATTACCGACGAAAAAGCCCCAGGAGAAGTTGTGGACGCTTTAAGAGAGGCAGGGGTTGAGGTGTATCAAGTGCAGAGGGATGTATTTAGCTAAAGGAAAGGACATAGGATAAGAATACTTTGTCTTGGAGGAGCAGAATGGACAGTAATAAAGCATATACATTAGGTTTATATGAGAAAGCAATGCCCTTGGAATTAACTTGGGAGGAAAAGCTTTTGACTGCAAAAGAGGCAGGATTTGATTTCGTAGAAATAAGTATTGATGAGACAGATGAAAAGCTAAATAGACTTAATATGTCTGGAAAAGATCGGTTAGACTTATTAAATCTTACAAAGAAGACAGGTATGCCCATTGGAACTATGTGTCTAAGTGGACATCGAAAATTTCCATTGGGGAGTTTGGATCCTCAAATCCGGGACAGAGGTATGGAAATTATGGAAAAAGCCATCTTTCTTGCCCAGGATCTGGGAATACGTATTATCCAACTTGCAGGGTATGACGTATACTATGAAAACTCTACCCAGGAGACAAAAGACTGGTTTTTAAAAAATTTAAAAATAGCTGTCAATATGGCGGCAAGAGCTGGGGTTCTTATGGGGTTTGAGACAATGGAAACAGAGTTTATGAATACGGTAGGCAAAGCCATGGACTATGTGAACAAAATAAATTCCGTATACTTGAATGTTTATCCTGACATTGGCAATATAACCAATGCTGCAAAAACGTATGGAACAAATGTATTGGACGATTTACGCTCAGGCAAAGGACATATTGTGGCCATGCATTTAAAAG
>CANOLZ010000124.1 GCA_947567075.1 uncultured bacterium | reverse complement strand
TATGGCTTTTCCCTTTTCTTATGTCTAATATAGCATATCTAGCGGTAGAGTACAAGAAGTTTCTGTTATTTGTCAGGATAACTGCATAAAAAGTTACTCCAACTTAAACCCTGAAACTAGCCCTTTTTAACGTTTTCCAGTCTCTATGGCAGCCTTTAGCGCATTTGCGGAAGCAGATAATATTTTTTCCAGTTGATTTTCACAGTCCCTTGCAATCGTTTTCCGTATCCCCTTCAGACTCTGTCCCTACATTCCCCGCATCAGTTTCAATATCTCCAGGGCTGTCTTCTTTAGGAGATGCCTGTTTTCTCTGCCATTGTATTGCTGTCATCCTGAAATATAAAGTCCAGATGTCAGAGCAGTTTATTCTCCATTCCCCAATGGAACTTTACCGCCCTCCCAAACAATCCAATGTTTACGGGCAGGCTGCTGATATAATACTGTGTTTCTTCTTTTTTCCCCTATCTGTTATCAGTGTCTTTCTGACGGCACCGAAGCTTTTCAGGTTTTTCCATTTATCCTTTTCCGTATACCAGCCCCTTTCTTTCGCCTGACAGTATTCTCTTACTGCAATTCCGCCGTGTTCCTTTTTCAGCCTTTCCAGTTCCCCTTCAATTCCGCCACATATTCCCCTCTGCCTTTTATGCCTGATTCTCCGCAAACCCCTGCTCTCCTTGCCGTTCATGGAAAGAATATTGCTTCCTGCATCTTTCACATTGACAGCACAATATATATTATCGATAGTCTTCTCAAGCACACTCATAATCATCTGGTAAAAATGAGATAGATGGATTCCGCTGACCATGACCTGGAATCTATCGTAATGTCTGTCTCTTTCAAAACTTCCTGTACCATTTCTAATTTGACTGCTTTTTTCGTTATGTATTTATGTATCCTATAATTATATGACAGAAGTAAGAAAAGGTAATAAAGGAAGAAAACTGGAAACGGGAGAGTGTTATGATTCAAAAAATGATTGATGGAGAGAGGATTTCTTTTACTGCAAATACATTAAGTGATTTGAGAAAAAAGAAGAATAAAGTTTTGTGTAGGCTTGATAAAGGCAGTAAAATAAATTCCAGTTATGCCAAAATGACATTGAACGCCTATTTTGATTATTGGATGAAAACTTTTGCAAAAAGAAGCAGGAAAGTGACTGACTGTAAGAATTATAAGTCGTATTTTAGTACATATATTAAAGAAATAATTGGTAAAAAGGTTATTACAAAAATCACAAGAACGGCTTGCCGGAAAATCAAAAAAGCATAGCACAATAGCAAGTTTGAAGAGTTGTCTTAATATAGTTTTTGAATGTGCAATAGAGGATGATGTTATCATAAAGAAACTGAAAAAAATTTATATAAACCACAGACAGAAGGCAAAAAAGAACTGCTATTGAAGAAAGGTATATTAAGTTGTTTATGGATAATATTCTTATAGTTATTTAGTGTTTGTCATTTTGTTTTATCTTGGTATAAAAGTTGGAAAAAATAGCGGCTTTAACATAGGATGATGTGGATTTTAAAAATGATACAATCAGTATCAACAAAATCGTGAACCCATATAGAAAAGCAGATTATGGATTTACAATAGAGGTTGCATCTACCAACAGTAAAACATCAGTCCGAAATATAAAAGCACGTTGGTGAAATTGAAAATGAAAAATCATCCTTTACAAGTAAAGCTGCCATATGTTAATGATTCGGGGCATACAAGGGGAGAAATCAGCGGATTAACAGAATTGTAGAAAAATATAATTAAGGAAGCAAAAGAAAAAGGCATAGAGTAGATTAAGGAATTTTGTCCTTACATAGTACACATACTTATACCAGTCTTGCATATTCATCCAGGGCAGATGTTAAGATAGTAAGCCAGATACTTGGTCATGGGTCTACAGCGATTACAATGAACACGTATAGACACCTTACAGAGGACAAAAAGCGGCAGAAGGAGGAAATAGTGCAGACTATAAAAGTATGAAAATCGTTGTAATAACACGAAAGCAGACAATACTAGACAAATAAACACAAACGTTTGTTTGACAAGAAAAAAGACTTGACACTACAATCGGTCTATAGTATGATAAAAAAATGAATCCTTTAAGAAAGAAAAGATTGAGAGAAGTAAGCTGAAAATGAAAAAAATAGTTGAAAAGGGTTTATTGTATGATTTTTATGGAGAATTGCTGACAGAGCATCAGAAGAAAATCTATGAGGCGGCAGTTTTTGAAGATCTATCCTTAAGGGAGATAGCCGAGGCAGAGGGAATTAGCAGACAAGGTGTCCATGATCTACTCAAAAGATGTGATAAAATACTTTTGGATTATGAAGAGAAGTTAAAACTTCTTCAGAAATTTCAAAGGATAAAGGAAAAAACAGAGAAAATATATGAGATAACAGTGCAAGAAGAAATCAGACAATTATCAATGGAAATTATAGAGGAGCTATAGTCCATGGCATTTGAAAGCTTAACCGATAAATTACAAAATGTATTCAAAAATTTAAAAAGTAAAGGGCGCTTAACTGAAGATGACGTAAAAACAGCTTTAAAAGAAGTGAAAATGGCTCTTTTAGAGGCGGACGTTAATTTTAAAGTTGTTAAGCAATTTGTGAAATCTGTACAGGAGAGAGCCATAGGCCAGGATGTGATGAATGGTTTAAATCCTGGGCAGATGGTTATCAAAATTGTAAATGAAGAAATGATTGCTTTGATGGGTTCAGAGATGACAGAGATGGAACTGCAGCCTGGAAAAGCCATGACCGTCATTATGATGTGCGGCCTTCAAGGGGCAGGAAAGACAACAACCACAGCTAAAATAGCAGGCAAGTTAAAGCAAAAAGGGAAAAAATGTCTTCTTGTAGCTTGTGACGTATACCGTCCAGCAGCCATTAAACAGTTAAAGATTAACGGAGAAAAGCAGGAAGTGGAAGTATTCTCCATCGGAGAAAACCAAAATCCTGTTAATATTGCAAAAGCGTCAGTGGAATATGGAAAGAAAAATGGACATAATATTGTCATTTTAGATACAGCAGGCCGTCTCCATATTGACAGTGAGATGATGGCAGAACTTCAAGAGATTAAAAAAGAGGTTGAAGTTCATCAAACTCTTTTAGTAGTTGATGCTATGACTGGCCAGGATGCTGTGAATGCAGCAAAGGACTTTAATGAGCAAATAGGAATTGATGGAGTTATCTTATCCAAAATGGATGGGGATTCTAGGGGTGGAGCAGCTTTATCTGTTAAAGCAGTAACTGGAAAACCGATCCTATATGTAGGTATGGGAGAAAAGCTTTCCGATTTGGAATTGTTTTATCCAGAGCGTATGGCCTCCCGAATACTTGGTATGGGCGATATTCTGACTCTTATTGAAAAAGTACAGGCTGATATAGATGAAGAGACAGAAAAGAAAATGGAGTCCAAGTTAAAAAAGGGAAAATTTGATTTTGAAGATTATTTAGAAAGTATGAAACAGATGAGAAAGATGGGAGGCCTATCTAGTATTCTTTCTATGATGCCAGGCATTGGAGCAAAGGCAGGGGAATTAGAGTCCATGATTGATGAAAAGCAGATGGATCAAATGGAGGCAATTGTATTATCCATGACGTTGGAAGAGAGACAAAATCCAAAAATATTGAATCCCAGCAGAAAACACAGGATTGCCAAGGGATCAGGAGTAGATATAAGCGTAGTAAACCGTTTCATTAAACAATTTGAACAAAGTCAAAAAATGATGAAACAGCTTCCAGGAATGATGGGTGGTAAGAAGGGATTATTTAAACGCCCTTTTTAACTATAAATATGTACAATGGAAAAGAGAGTTGGAGGTGAAGACAGATGGCTGTAAAAATTAGACTAAAAAGGATGGGACAAAAAAAAGCGCCCTTTTATAGAATCGTAGTGGCAGATTCCAGAGCACCAAGAGATGGAAGGTTTATTGAAGAAATTGGAACCTATGATCCTACGAAAGATCCAAGTGAATTCAAAGTAAATGAAGAGCTGGCAAAAAAGTGGTTATCAAACGGAGCCCAGCCTACGGATGTGGTGAACAAGATTTTTAAGTTGGCCGGCATTAAGAAATAAGAAAAGGGGATTGCGTAGGAGGTGAACGGATGAAGGAACTAGTAGAGATTATTGCAAAAGCTCTCGTAGATCATCCAGAAGAAGTTGTTGCGACAGAGACAGAAAATGAGAATGTGATTACTATAGAACTTCATGTTGCACAAGAAGACATGGGAAAAGTCATAGGAAAGCAGGGAAGAATAGCAAAAGCAATCCGTTCTGTCGTAAAAGCAGCGTCCTCTAAGGAAGACAAAAAAGTAAATGTAGATATTATTCAGTAAGAATGGGGGCAGAATGCCCTCATTCTTACAATTTTGCCTATATTTATGGGGCAGGGTGAGAATGGAGGATTACATGGAACAGATGCTGCAAGTAGGTATTCTATCGTCAACCCATGGGCTTAAGGGAGAGGTAAAAGTTTTTCCAACAACCGATGACGTAAAACGGTTTTCAAAATTAAAAAAAGTTTTTTTGGAATGGGAAGAGAACTATATAGAGTTGGAAATTACAGGAGTAAAGTATTTTAAAAAATTTGCCATTGTAAAGTTTCAAGGGATAGACAACATAAATGACGTAGAAAAGTTTAAAGGAAAAGGTTTATTTGTGGCAAGAGAGGATGCAGTCCCCCTTTTGGAAGATGAATATTTTATTGGAGACTTATTAGAAATGGAAGTGGAGAAGGAAGATGGGGAACTGCTGGGATTTATAGAAGATGTCATAATAACAGGGGCAAATGATGTATATGTTGTGAAAAGAAAGGGAG
>CANOLZ010000123.1 GCA_947567075.1 uncultured bacterium | reverse complement strand
ATACTGTACCTGGTTTATATCTTGAAATTCGTCTACAAGCAAGTAGGAAAACTGCTTTTTCTTTCTTTTTCCCTGTTTCTCTTCTTGAAGAAGAGAAAGGGTTGTTAACAGTAAATCGTCAAAGTCCAATAATTTTCTATCCATTAAAGCCCTTTGATAAGCTTTTAAAGCCTCCTCAGACAAAATTTCCCCTTCTTTTCCTCCTGTCTTTCGTCTTGATACATCTTTTAAGAAAGAAGCTGGTATTCTTTTTAGCCCTATTTCTTCTAATACTTTCTCAGCAATTTCCAGTGCTTCCCATTCTTCTACTATGGAAAATTCCAATCCTTGTTCTTGCAAAAATTGTAAGCAAACAGAGTGGAAAGTACCAATTTGCATCCTGCTTACCATCCCCTTTTTGCCTAAGTTCTTTTTGAGCCTCTCTTCTAATTCTTTTGCTGCCTGATTCGTAAAAGTAAGAGCAGTAATTTCTGTTGAACGAACCCCTCTTTCCTTTAATAAATATAGGATTCTAGAAACTAATGTTTTCGTCTTTCCTGTTCCTGGACCTGCAATAATACTTATGGCTCTAGAAACCATCGTCGCCGCCTCCTTCTGCCTTTCATTCCATTGGCTTGACATTGGTTCCTCTTCCAACTCTTTCTTTTCCTTTCCTTCCTCCTTCTGTTTCTTTTCAACAGTCTCTGGCATTTTTTGTTTTTCTTTCTCGGTGGAAATACCAAGTCCGGCAAAAAAGTCCATCTGTCCCTCTAGCTGGCTTCTCTCCCAAGGTTCAAACAGCTCTATAGATCCATATTCTCCATCAAATCCAGCAGATCGCTTTACCTCCCCCATTCTAAGTCTTCGAATTCCTTCTGAAAGAAGATTGCCAAATCCTTTGCGTATATCCTCTAATGGCACTTTACGGAGTATGTCAAATTCTGTTCCTAGTCTTTCTAACATCTCTTCGTACTTGGCTATCCCTTTTTTGCTAGAAGGGGATAAACCAATGGATGCTGTTATCATTTCCTGTAAAGGAATCAAACTTTCAAAGGGCCTGCTCTTCTCTTTGACAAACCCCTCCTCTCTATCTGCCAGCTGTTCTACCCGATGGGAAACTCCAATTGTCAGCTTTTTTCCGCAAATAGGACATATTCCCTTATATCCCTTTGTTTGGACAGGGCTTAAACATAAGTGGCATTTTCTGTGCCCGTCATAATGATATTTTCCTTCCTCTGGAAAAAACTCTATTGTACCCTCCAATCCTTTTCCATATTGAATGGCATTGTAAAGTCCTGTATAGGACATCTCTGTATCGAACAGGTTTGCTTCTCTCCCCAGCTTGGACGGAGAATGGGCATCGGAATTGGAAATGAGTTGGTAACGGTCCAGGGAAGAAATTCTCCAATTCATAGGAGGATCCGAAGATAAGCCTGTTTCCATTGCATGTATATAAGGGGCCAGATCTCCGAAACATTCTTCTACTGTATCAAATCCAGAAAAAGCGCCGAAAAGGGAAAAATGAGGAGTCCAAATATGGGCAGGAATATAAATTGCCTTTGGGCAGACGTCCAATGTTATCTCTAGGAGATCATGGCAGGATAAGCCTAGAATGGGTCTGCCATCCGAATGAAGATTCCCAATTGCTTCTAACTTTTTTGATAATGCTTCCCCATCTTCTATACTGGGGAGAAGAATAAGACTATGTACCTTACGCACTTTACCATCCTTTTTATAGATAGAACTGATTTCCCCGGAAATGACAAAATGGGTCTGGCCCTGATCCCAAGAAAGGGCCTTCCCCTTTGCTGGGTCTTCCTTTAAAACATAGATGCCCTCTTCTTTACATACAAGCTTCTCTGACATTTCCTTTCTCCATGCAGGATGGGTGAAATCTCCTGTTCCCAACAACTGGATTCCCTTTTTCCTAGCATGAATGTCCAATGACTCAAGGGTGCAATCCTTACTTGTTGCCCTGGAATAGTGGGAATGAATATGTAAATCTCCTATATACATATGTTTTACCTGCCTTTATCTTTTGTTTTTTATGTATCATAGCATAGGAGAAAAAAGGTGTAAACTGGTTATTTTTGTAGAAAACTGCCAGAGAAAAATCTTTCTATTTCTTCCTTTGAAAAAAACATAAAATAAGCCTACATTTCTTGAAAAGAAAAATAGGCTTATTTCCAAATAAAGCATAGAAATTCATTTACTCCTATCTATTTACATGCTTTCTTTTAAAATTTCTACAACCTCATCCTTTGTTAAAACTTTATAGCCACCCTTCATGATAAAGGTTCCCTTGGCAATAGAATCCAGCATTTCTTCAGTCACTCCCAACTCCTTGATATTCATCACAAGTCCCATCTCCTTCATATAGCTCTCCATGCGGCTAAGACCTTCTTTAGCAACTTCCTCTTCCGTCTTTCCCTCTGGGTTTACATTCCATACATTTACCCCATAACGGGCAAACTTGGCAATTCCATAAGGACAAATATGTCGATAGTATGCCATAGAAACAGCAGAAAGAGTCATACCGTGGGTTGCATCTGTATAAGCTCCAATAGACTGTCCTATCATGTGTACCATCCAGTCCGTTCTTTTTCCCTTTGCCACAAGTGTGTTTAGCGCCCATGTAGCAATCCACATAATATTGCTGCGGGCTTCATAGTCTCTAGGATTTTTCACTGCAATTCTCGAACTATGAATTAATGATTTTAAAAGTCCTTCCATAATATAATCAGACGTATTGTCATCTTCCCCTGAAAAATATTGTTCTAAAATGTGGGACATAATATCAAAAAAACCTGCAACCATTTGATATTGGGGCAGCGTATAAGTATACGTAGGATTTAGTATAGAAAATTTTGGAAATACATTTTCCCCAAATACATGTCCAATCTTCAACTTACTTTCATGATTTGTAATGACAGAGCCGCCGTTCATTTCTGAACCAGTGCCCACCATAGTCAGTATACATCCTACAGGAATAATGGGATTATCCACATCTTCCATGCGTAAGTAATATTTGTCCCAAGGATCTTCCTCGCACCATGTGGAAACAGAAACGGCCTTTGCATAATCGCAGACAGAACCCCCTCCCACTGCAAGAATAAGATCTACCTGATTTTCCTTTGCAATCTTACAGCCTTCATACAACTTCTCTACGGTAGGATTGGGCATGACCCCTGGATCTTCAAAAACATTTTTTCCTCCTTCATGGAGAATCTCCAAAACTTTATCATATATACCGTTTTTCTTTATAGATCCTCCTCCATAAACGAGCTGTATGTTTTTTCCATACTTCTCCAATTCTCCTTTTAAATATATCAATGAATCTTCCCCAAAATATAATTTCGTTGCATTCGCATAAGTAAAATTTCCTAACATTTTTGTCCTCCTCATTTCCCTTTATTTCCCACTATGAGAACAGCCGTAAAAGAAAGATAGTAAACTCTTGCCACCATTTCTACTACCTTACACTATGGCTGGTTTTTCCTCTTCTGGGAACATATGGTATTTTATTCATTTTAACATGTATGCTGTCCCATGGCAAATAATTATATTTAATGGAATACTATACTTTTTAGCTATAATATTTTTTTGAAATAGTAGGAAGTAAAGAAAAACATATTTGGAGAAGGAAAAATTATTCTGAAAATAATTGCCTAAGATTTCCATTGTCTCCAGCATTTTTTATTAAGGCAAGGCTGCCACGGATAGAGCCTGCCAAATATTCAAATAATTTCCTATCATTTTGGTAATATTGTTCTATCAAAACCCCTATTTCCTGTTCCAACTTCTTATTCAAATTTTCTTGGCTTGTCTCCATACATATTTGATGGATTTTTAAACAATCCTTTTCTTCAAACTGTTGTTTCCAAAATGGTTTTTTTGTCAGAATATGTCCTATTATTGTTATGAACATAACCTCACAAATATTTTCTGTCATATCTTTATAAAACCTATTATATTTATACAAAGATTTTTTTATATAATCCTCTGGAAACTTCTTCAAAAACCTTTGTTCTAATCCAATACATTTAATAAATTGGTAAATCTTATGAATTCCCTTATATTGAGAAATATCCTTTAACACAGGGTAATCTAAAATAATAATAGAATTTTGGGGGGCAAATTGTACATCATACCATTTAAAAAACTCTGGCAGATCTTTTACAAAATTGTCATGTAAAGAAACATTTCCATAAGACGAAAATTCCAGCAGAATACTATTGTACAAACACAATGCCTTTCTTGTCTTTTCTTCAACATAAGCAAATCCTATTTCATAAGCTCTCTGTGCCGATAACTCTCCTTTTACTGTCATAGATGCACACGAAAGAAACTCTGTTTCATGAATACAGTACAAAACAGCTTCCATCAGCTGTTCTGCCTTTTCATACGTTATGGATGTACTTTCCAAAGAAGTGTATTTTTCTCCTAATTTTCCCACAAGGGGTACAAGCTCTTCCATTTCAAAATTCACTACCACCCTTACCTCCAGCAAAGATCTTTTAAACTTTCAAGATATAGCTCATAGTCCCATCTTTTCACTTCATCTAATTCTCCATATTCCCCATATCCTTGGGAACTTTTATATCCCCTGTATCCTGCCCTGATTGCCTGTGCAAAAATATTCAAACATGTTCCTTCTAGGTAATCCAAATCCCCAAAACATACGTTCTCAAACTGTTCTTTCATAAAATGTAAAAGTTCTTCATCCGTTATCTCATCATGCATTTCATTTTTGTACATAAAAAATATTTCTTGCAATTTTATTATTGTAGAGACATAGTTGTCCTGATATAGGAAGTCAGAATCACAAAATTCATCAATGATTTTTTTTGTAATGCTCTCCCCCAGCTCTATTCTTTTTTCATCTTTCAAAGTCTGTCTGCGTTCTTTCAAAATGAGCTTTGCATCCTCCTCCCTTAAGCTGAGACCATAATGTTCTGTTTTTTGATTTACTTCCATTAGTTTACCTAATTGGTTCTGTTCCTGT
>CANOLZ010000122.1 GCA_947567075.1 uncultured bacterium | reverse complement strand
CTTCCACACTGTTCATGAAAAAAGGAAGGCCAGCCTGTTTTGCAGGCACACAAACCCCTTCTTTAAATTCTTTAGGAAAAAATAAATAACGGCTAATAATGCCAAAAAGAAGGGGAGGTATGTAAATACAAAGCAAAAAAGGAAAGAGGTTGCCTGTTTGGGACAGAGAGTCAGAGAGGACATAGCCTATCATATAAGCAGGGCTTGGGTGGTTACAAAAATTCAAAAGGTACTGTCCTTCTTCCTTGCTAATCCGTTTTTGCCTTACCAAATCGCCACAGACTTTTGCCCCCATAGGATACCCGCATACAAAGCCCATGAGAAGAGCGAAACAGCCATTTTTGCTAATGCCAAAGATAGGGCGCAAAATAGGAGATAAAAAGGAAGTAAGTCCTTCCATGAGATTGAGCTGGATCATGAGGTTTGCTGCAATCATAAAAGGGAGGAGGGTAGGAAGCATTGTCTGAAACCAAAGCATAAGTCCTGTTCTTGAGGCAGACAATGCTTCCTTTGGAAAACGGATTAAATAAAGGAAAAATAAAAAAACAAATAATGTTATACATTTTTTTTTCATAAATACACCTGAATGTTCTGGCCAAAGGAGAATTACTTGGCTATACTATATAAAAAATATATTCCAAATGATTGGATTGTATGATCGGAATGGAGGTTAGAAAGATGAAGATATTAGAAAACCTAGAGCCAAAGAATGTTTTTTCCTATTTTGAGGAAATATGTTCCATTCCCCATGGTTCAAAAAATACAGAGAAAATAGCTGATTATCTCGTGGAATTTGCAAAGGAACATCATCTGAAACATGAAAGGGATGAAGCTGGAAATGTTATTATTTGGAAGGAGGCTAGTCCTGGTTATGAAGATGCCCCTGTTACAATGATACAAGGACATATGGACATGGTATGTGCCAAAAATGCTTCTGTGGATCATGATTTTAAGTCCCAGGGGCTCTCCCTGTTTGTAGAAGGAGATTTTATTCAGGCTAAAGGAACATCCCTTGGAGGGGACGATGGAATAGCCATTGCCTATGCTCTGGCAATTCTTTCTGACCATAGCTTGAAGCACCCAGCGTTGGAAGTAGTCATTACAAATGATGAAGAGATTGGGATGTTAGGAGCGGGTAAGCTTGAAACAAAGGACTTAAAAAGTAAATATCTTTTAAATATTGATTCTGAAGAGGAAGGTATTTTACTTTCCAGCTGTGCAGGAGGACTTACGGCTATTTGCTCTCTTCCCCTAAAAAGAAGAGAACTTTATGGAGAAAAAGTTGATCTATTTGTCAAAGGGTTGACAGGAGGACATTCTGGAACAGATATTGAAAAAGGGAGAGGAAATGCCAATCATATATTCGGCCAGCTTCTTCGCCATTTAAAAAGGTCCTTTGACTTTGATCTCCTTTATTTAAATGGAGGAAGTCAGGATAATGCCATTCCAAGGGAGGCAGAAGGTTCTGTCCTCGTAGCCAAGGATAAAGTTTGCCAATTTTTAAAAGAGGTGGAAAAATTTCAGTCCATTCAACAAGAAGAATGCCGTCCTGTGGAAATATCTCTTTCCATTTATGGAGAAGGAAGAGGCTCCTTTGCAGGAGAGGCAATGACAGAGACAACAATGGAAAAAGTACTCTTTTTATTAGAAGCCCTGCCAGACGGCATTCAGAAAATGGACTTTCATACAAAAGGATTTGTAAAAACTTCTTTAAACTTAGGTGTGATGGAAACAAGGGATGAAATATTCTCTATGAAATTATCTTTAAGAAGCGCAAGCCCTTATGAGAAAAATCAGTTAAGTTATAAGTTACGCTCCCTTATTCAAATTGTAGGAGGACAGTATAAAACCCAAGGGGACTATCCATCCTGGAGTTATAATGAAAATTCTCATCTTCGAAAAATGATGATCCAAATTTATAAAGAAATGTTTGGGAAGGAACCATTGATAATGGGAATTCATGCTGGTTTGGAATGTGGGATTTTATATGAAAAAATGCCTCAGTTGGATATTGTTTCTTTTGGACCAGATATTTTGGATGCCCATTCTCCTAGAGAGAGAATGAGTATTGGATCTGTGAAAAGAACATGGGATTATTTATTAAACATTTTGGAAAATATAAAGGATTAAAAGAGTTTTCACTTGTTAAAGAGGGGAATAGCATAGTAAAAAAGGGATATGCATATATATGGTATGCATATTCTTTTTTTATTCCATAACATATAAATTAGTGAAGAAAGGAGTTTCATTGAAAAGAAAATTCGTAATTCTTTTGATTCTTCTAGGATTTGGTATTGTCCATCTTTTATCCTGGATGGATTCCTGTTTTTTATATGAGGATTTTCACCTTTCTTTAAATGAAGGGAATGGATTTCGAAATCAATGTATTCACAAAGATTTTATAGCCTTTGCAGATTCTATAAGCCCCACAATTGGCATAGAAAGGGAGACCCTTTTGGCCCTTCTTCTTTATCGTCATCATTTTACACTGGATCCGTCTTCTTTTAAAAGATTCAATAAATCTTTAGAAGAAGAGGAGCTAAAGAAACTATATGTAGATTTATCTGAAAAAAAACAAGAAGAGTTGGAGAGGCTTGTTAAAGCTGTAGAGGCAGTCTGGAGGGACATTCAGTATTTCCCTGTTCCTCTGTCCAAATATGAATCCAAAGCGAAGGTTCATTTTGATAATTCTTGGATGTTTGAAAGAAGCTATGGAGGATATCGGGGACATGAGGGGACGGATCTTATGGCAGACATAAATAAGAGAGGCTATTATCCTGTTGTTAGTATGACCGATGGAGTCATAGAAAATATAGGGTGGCTCAATCAAGGAGGTTACCGAATTGGCATTCGAAGCCCACATGGGGGATATTTTTACTATGCCCATTTAGATAGTTATGCAGAGCCTTTCTCCTCTGGTACAGAAATCAAGGCAGGCCAACTCCTTGGATTTATGGGTGATTCTGGATATGGCACTAAGGAAGGAACTGTGGGAATGTTTGACGTACACCTTCATGTGGGCATTTACATAAAAACAGAAAATCATAAAGAGTTAAGTGTGAATCCTTATTGGGTTTTAAAATATTTAGAGGATCACAAGTTAACCTATATTTATTGAATAGATTGTGGTATAATAGGAAAACTATGAGATTACCAGAAACCTTTGTAAAAGAAATGAAACATATACTAGGCCAGGAATATGAATTGTTTGAAAAAGCAATGGAAGAGAGAAGTAAAAAGGGCCTTCGCATTCACAGAGGGAAGATTTCAGTGGATGAATTTTTAAAGAAATCTCCCTTTTCCTTAGATCCTATCCCTTATGTGGAAAATGGATTTTACTATCCAGAGGAAGATAGTCCTGGAAGGCACCCTTATTATAACGCTGGCCTTTATTACATTCAGGAACCAAGCGCCATGGTTCCTGCCTCCCTCCTTTCTCCTCTTCCTGGAGAAAAAGTGTTGGATTTATGTGCAGCCCCTGGAGGAAAGGCGACAGAATGGGGAAGCCAGTTGAAGGGGGAGGGGGTTCTTTTTGCCAATGATATTAGCCCTTCTAGAGGAAAAGCTCTCTTAAAAAACTTAGAAATGGCTGGTATCCAAAATCTATTTGTTACTGCTGAGACCCCTGAAAGGTTAGCTGCTTCCTATCCTTCTTATTTTGACAAAATTTTAATTGATGCTCCTTGTTCTGGGGAAGGCATGTTTCGAAAAGAACGCCAGCTCATAAAAAGCTGGGAAAAAAAAGGGCCAAAAGACTATAAAGACTTACAAAAAGAAATCCTTTCCTATGGAGCAGCTATGTTAAAACCTAAGGGAAAGCTCCTCTATTCCACCTGCACCTTTTCTCCAGAGGAAAACGAAGGGGTCATTGATTTTCTATTAAAAACAAATCCAGACATGGAACTGTTACCTATTGAAAAAAAACAAGGGTTTTCTTGTGGAAGGCCAGACTTAATAAAAGAGGGAAGGGAGGAATTAAAAAGATGTATTCGTCTCTATCCCCATAACATAAAAGGAGAAGGACATTTTGCTGCCCTCCTTCAAAAGAAGGAAGGAAAGGTTCCCAAAAAAGATAATCCTCCCTTTCATTGTATACAAAGGTTTCCTATGATGGATGCTTTTTTTAGAGGACTTTCCTGGAAAATAGATACTTCTAGAATTTTCGAAAAAGAAGGATACCTTTATTATTTACCTAAAAATGAAGGGCCAAAGAAGTCGATTCGTTATTTAAGGACAGGCCTTTTTCTTGGAGAAGAAAGAAAAAATGCTTTTCTTCCTTCCCAGGCTCTTGCCATGGCTTTAAAGCCGGAGGAATACCCGAAGGTTCTTTCCTTTTTTCCAGAAGATGAAAGGGTCATAAAATATTTAAAAGGGGAGACCTTAGATATTTCTGACAAAGGACTGCCTTTGGAAGACAACGGATATTTTTTAATCTGTGTAGAGCATTATTCCTTGGGCTTTGGGAAAAAAATAGGTCATCAGTTAAGAAATAAGTATGAGCCAGGATGGAGATGGATATAAAATGGAAAAAGAGCGGTTAGATAAAGTACTGGCTAAAGCAGGAATAGGAAGCAGACAGGAAGTAAAATCTGCTTTAAAAAAAGGACTTGTTTTTCTAAATGGAGAGAAGGTAACAAGGCCAGAGATGAAGATCCATCCAAAAACCGATAAGATTATGTTTCAAGGGAAATCCCTCACTTATGAGCTGTTTTCTTATTATATGCTCCACAAACCAGCCGGAGTTGTCTGCGCTGTCACAGATCCAGAGCATAAAACAGTTTTCTCTCTTATGAAGAAACCTTATCCCAAAGGACTTTTTCCCGTAGGAAGGCTTGACAAAGACACGGAAGGCCTTCTCTTATTAACCAATGATGGGGAGCTGGCCCACTATCTTTTGTCCCCGAAAAGGCATGTAGATAAAACTTATTACGTCCAGCTAAATAAACCTTTGGAAGAGGAAAAAGCAAAGCTCCTTTCCAGGGGACTGTCT
>CANOLZ010000121.1 GCA_947567075.1 uncultured bacterium | reverse complement strand
GCCTTTGCCTATGAGCTGGGGAGGACAAATAACAGAACTGTTTGGCGCAGATTTAGAAGGCAGGGGGAGCATAGGGAAAATTGGATATGGGGCATATGATGAGGAAGCCAAAGTGTACAGGGAATTGTTAAAAGGTTGTTATAAAGCCTATATATACAGGCTGGATGAAGGAGGATCCAAAGCTTTGGCAACTTTAGGGAATATGCACTTTAGCGCTGCCTATCCAGGTATTTTAGGAAATGAGATAACCATTGTTATCACAAAGAGTAACGAGACAGGTTCTTTTCTTGTTTCTACATATTTCAAGGGAGTTGTTTGGGATACCCAAAGGATAAAAACACCAGAAGAACTAGTGGATAACGATTTTGTGAAATTTAAATACCAACCAGGATCTGGGGATGAGACTGGAGAGGGAGAGATAGAAAGTCAGGAATTCCTTACAACTGCCGGGCTGCCCTTGCAAGGAGGCAAGGATGGAAAGGTGACAGAGGAATCTTATATGGCCTTTTTGGAGGAGGCAGAAAAAAGAAGGTGGCAGACAATGGCAGTGATGACAGAAGAGGAGAATATAAAAGATAGGGTTGCCTCGGCGATTAAAAGGATGAGAGATGGAGGAAAAAAAGTTCAGGCTGTTTTGTATGATTACCCTCAGGCAGATTATGAAGGAATTATATCCGTAGATCAAGGATATAAAACAAAGTGGGAAACAATCTCTCCCCTGACCTTTGTGGCTACTATAGCAGGGATGACTGCAGGCGCTGCTATGAATGAGTCAAATACTTACAAAGTGATTCAGGGAGCAGTGGATATTATAAATGGGAAAACTCATGAACAATTGGAAGAGGGCATACAAAAAGGAATGCTTCTAATTTCACAATCTGAATCAGGCAATATTGTAATTGAGAAAGATATTAATACATTTGTAAACGTCACATTGGAGAAAAATGCTTCTTTTAGTAAAAACAGAGTCATTCGATGTTTCGACGAAATAAATAATACAATAAAGTCTACCTGGGAAAACCATTATATTGGAAAAGTAGATAATAATGACTATGGAAGAAATATTTTTAAGGCAGATATTATTCATTATTTAAAAGAGTTAGAGGAGTTGGGCGCTATTCAGAATTTTGACAGTGCACAAGATATAAAAATTAGTCAAGGTACAAAGATTGACTCTGTTGTTGTGGAACTGTACATAGCGCCTGTCGATGCAATGGAAAAACTTTATATGACGGTAGTCATAGGATAGGAGATGAGAGGATGTCTTTTTTAAGAGCAGGGGATATTATTAGCGGCCAAGAGGGAAAGGCCATGGCGGTCATTGACGGCGTAGTCCATGATATGATTTATGTAAAAAATATAGAAGCTACTTTAGAAAAAAATAAAACAGAAGTGAGAACTTTAGGAAAAAGGGGAACCCAGCAAAAGACAGCCGGGTGGAGTGGAAGCGGAACAATGAATATTTATTATGTTACGTCCCTATTTCGAAAAATGGCCTTGCGTTATGCGAAAGACGGGGTAGACACTTATTTCACCATAACCATTGTGAATGAGGATCCTGGTTCTTCCATCGGAAAGCAGACCATTACATTATACAATTGCAATATAGACAGTGTGTTGTTAGGAAAATTAGACGTGGAAAATGAAATTTTAGATGAAGATGTGGATTTTACCTTTGATGATTTTGATATTATGGATTCCTTTGGAAATCCATCTTGGTAGGAGGAAGAAACAATGAGTGAATTAACAGATTTTTTAATGGAACATCCTGTAGATGATATTCGAGAAACAGTGAGGGATTTATCTCCCCGTTTAAAAGGCTTCTCCTTCGAGATAAAGGCGATGAGCGGACAAGAGTATTCTGATTATCAAAGAATGTCTACGATTATTGGAAAAAGAGGGAAGGGAGGAACAGATTTTAATGGCAGAAAATTTAATGAGCTTGTTGTAATTCATCATGTAATGACTCCTTGTTTTAAAGATGCCCAGTTATTAAAAAAGGCAGGGGTGACAACCCCAGAGGAGTTTTTATATAAGTCTTTGCTGGCAGGGGAGATAAATACGTTAGCCATGAAAATTATGGAGCTGTCTGGGTTTAACCAGGATATGGAGGAACTTGTAGAAGAGGCAAAAAACTATTAAAGGAAGGAAAGGCAGATACTTGGTATGCTTACCACTGTATGTATGAGTGCGGATGGGAGCCTTCCAAGTATGCCAACCTTCCCCGCAAAGAAAAAGCTTTGACGATTGCCTTTATTAAAACGAGGTTAGAGGCGGAAAAAAAGAAAAGAGCAGGTATAAAAAAGAGAAAGGGGAAGAGGTAGTGGCTAAAGTTCAAAATAAAATATCTCTACAAGATAGGAGCTCCTCCCTAGTTCGAATGGTTGCTTTTCATCTTCAGGGGGTACTCTCTGCCATAGAGAATGTGAATACTCAGCTTTCACACATAGTGAACGATAGGGATTTTCATATCCAGGAAATGATACTAAAGGTGGAAAACATCAATATTGCCATAGAGGAGACAGGGTTCTTGTCCAATGACGTTCTAGGGGATAAGGTTATGCCAAAAGTTGAAGATCCATCTGTAAATGAATTGGAAGACGTACAAAGGGGGATGATGGAGGGCATAAAGTCCTTTCTAAAGCCTAGTATAGATGCAAAGACAGTAAAGATGGGTTTAGAACTAGCAGATGAGGTGGCCCAAAATGAGGCGAGACTGAATTGGATGAACGATGGAAGACAGTCTACAGAAAGATTACAAAAAATGATTTATGGGGCTTCTCAGGCGTCTTTTTTAGATTATCCTACAATGATGTCAACGGTTGCAAATCTAGGAAACGGGGCAGGAAATACTTTTGGAAGTTCCAAGGAAGTGATTGCCTTTGCTGAGCAATGGAATAAACAGCTTATCCTGGCAGGAGCATCGGCCAATGAGATTAAGAAGGGGACAAAGGAGCTGGCTTTGGCCCTTAGTGACGGGATATTCAATGGGGATGAATTCAACACAATGTTTCAACAAGTCCCTTCTCTTATACAAAGCATCTCTGCCTATTTGGAGGCGCCCATGGAAGAAATAAGAAAGATGACCATGGAGGGGAAAATAGGGGCGGATATTGTAAAGGCAGCTGTTTTTGCCTTAGGGGAGGAAACCAATAAAAAATTCCAGTCTTTGCCCATGACTTGGGAGGGAATTAGGGTCAATATGAAAAATATAGCTCTTGTAAATTTCCAGCCTCTTTTTCGCCAATTATCTGCCATGGCACAAAATAAGGAAATACAACAGTTTTTATATAGTCTTGCAGGGGAGTTTAGCGCCCTTGCCAAAGCCCTTGTGCCTGTTTTCAATATAGCTCTTGGCGTGGCCAGTGTTTTCATAAAAAACTGGTCCTGGCTTGGGACCCTTGTTTACAGTACAGCGGCAGCTATTTTGTATTATAAAGGCGCTCTAAAGGCAGCGGCTATTGCAGAAAAAGTGCGAAATGCCGTACAAAAAATAAGCAGTCTGTTAACCGCTGTACTGGCAGCTACGTCCTGGAATGCGGCAAGGGCTGCCGCTGCCCAGGAAATAGCCACCTGGGGCCTAAATGCCGCTTTGATCTCTTGCCCCCTTTTTTGGGTTATTGGAGGACTGATTGTGCTCATTGCCGTCATAGGAGCTGTTGTGGGAGCCTTTAACAACCTTGCGGGAACTTCCCTTTCTGCTGGAGGAATTATCCTGGGAGTCTTTGCCTTTGTAGGAGCAGCCATCTACAACAGTATTTTAGGAATTATCCAGATTCTTTTAACAAGTATGCAGTTTGTATGGGATCTATTCTCTGCCTTTGGGAATTTTCTTGCCAATATTTTTAAAGATCCTATTGGGGCTATTATTCACCTCTTTGGAGGATTAGGAGATGCCTGCCTAGGTATATTAGAGGGGATAGCATCTGCATTGGATTTTATTTTTAATTCCCATTTGGCAGATAGGGTTTCTGGATGGCGTTCAAAATTTCAGGATGTTGTCCATATAACAGGGAAAGAGAAGGGAAAGGGAGAGTACGAAAGTTTTATGCCATCTTTTTCATTGGGAGACGCTTTGGGGAAATATGGGATTCAGGGTATGGATTATAAAAGCGCTTACCAATCAGGCTATGATTATGGAAAAAACTTCTTTCCTCACATAGATAGTATGGGGTGGGGAGCTTCAAAGGATTATGGCTTATGGGATGATAAGGATAGTATGGATCTTTATGTTAGAGGCATACAAGAAGACACAGGTTCTATATGTGATTCTGTAAATATGACAGAAGATGAGCTGATATATTTAAAAGACATAGCAGGACAAAAGTTTATTAACGAATTTACAACACTGACTCCTACAATGAATGTGGAGTTTGGGGAGGTGAAGGAAACAGCAGACGTTTATAAGATTTTTGAAGCTATTGAAACGATGACGGAACAAGCTTTGGCTTCGGCATTAATTACATAGAAAAAGGTGATAAAATGGCAATTCGGTTTTTTTTTGAGAGTGACGGTGAAGTTATCCAGCTTCCTGTCAATCCGGAACAGTTACAAATAAAAGGACAGGGAGACAATGAGTTTCTCCATATTGTTAAGCTGGGAGATATAAGCATTTTAAAGGAGCCAAAATTGCAAGAAATACAAATCAAATGTTTTTTTCCAGCAATGGCTCATCGTTACTACCCTTATGTATTGACGCCAGATTATTTTCAACCTCCTCCCTTTTACATTGATTTTTTTGAAAACATAAGGGAAGCAAGAATTCCATGCCGCTTTATTGTAAGCGATACTGTGGTGAACAAGATGGTCTCCATTGAGAGTTTTCATTACACTTATGAGGCGGGAGATGAAGATGTTTTCTATGAATTAAATGTAAAGGAGTACCGAAGAGGCAGGGCATGGAGCTTGAAAGGAAAAAGCAGCCTTGGAAGTTTTAAGGAGGAAAAGAAAAGTTATACAAAGTATAGCACATCGGATGCAAAGATTCAGGATGCTAGGAAAGGAAAAGATGGGCAAAGGGACAGTAAAAAAATAGTAAGGCCTGATACAAATAGGAAAGGATATGAAAGTTTTCAAAACAGGGAAAAGGAGTTTTCTGTAGGGGATGAAGTAATCGTAAATGGACTTTATTGGTTTGACCCTTATGGGGGAGAGCCCCATGAGACTTTTTTAGATTTTAAAGGACAAATAAGCCATATAATACAAAACCCCCATTGGGATCAGAAATATCCTTACCATGTGGCCAACCAAGAAGGGAATTTCCGAGGCTGGGTTTCCTTTGAACAGCTGTCAAAAAGACAATGAGGGAAAAAAGATGGAGATGATCATGCAAAATGCAGATACAGGAATCTGCATAGATATTGGAAGTTTTGTTACAAGTATCCAATGGGATACGAGAATAGAAGACAATCAGCCAGGAAAGCTTCAATTTGGCCTATATAAAGAGGAAGGGATAGAGG
>CANOLZ010000120.1 GCA_947567075.1 uncultured bacterium | reverse complement strand
TACTTATACTTATGAAACAATCCATTTTCTAAGAGAACATTATCCAAATACAGACTTTTACTTTATTCTTGGGGAAGATTCCTTATTTCAAATAGAAACATGGAAATGTCCAAAGGAAATATTTTCAGGGTGTACTTTATTAGTAGCCTGTAGAGAGGAAAGAGGAACAAAGAACTCTGCCTTTTTACCTCCTGTGTCTGTAAAAGAGAAAATTCTTTCTTTGTGCAATGAGTATAATGCAACGATTTATACAATGGGAACTCCACATTTGGGTATTTCTTCTAAAAAAATAAGGAAGGATGTTTTTTATGGAAAATCAATTAAATACTATGTTCCTTTTTCTGTAGAAAACTATATCTATAAAAACAAATTATATAAGGAGAATAGCCAAAGTGAGAGAACATGATATAAAAAAAATTCACAGAAAATTAGAGAAGGCATTGGACAAAAAACGATTTGAGCACACCTTAGGAGTAGCCTATACAGCTACAGCTCTTGCCATGCGTTATGAGGAAGACTTAAAAAAGGCAGAAGTGGCAGGACTTCTTCATGACTGTGCAAAATGTATTGACAACAGCAAAAAATTAGCCATATGTGAAAAATATAATATCCAAGTATCTGACTTAGAAAGGAAAAATCCCTATCTCCTTCATGCGAAATTAGGAGGATTTATTGCCATGCAAAAATATGGAGTGAGGGATAAGGAAATTGTCAGCGCCATTGTCAACCACACAACAGGCTGTCCACAAATGGGACTATTAGATAAAATTATTTATATTGCAGATTACATTGAACCTTATCGACATCAAGCTCCCCATCTAAAGGCTATTCGAAAAATGGCATTTTTAGACATAGACAAAGCGCTGCTAATGATATTGGAAGATACATTAAAATATTTAAATGCCCTTGGCAATTCTATTGATCCCATGACAGAAAAAACATATGAATATTATAAAAACACTATCCAATAGAAAGGAATGATTTCATGGCTTCATCAAATGAAATGGCACAAATAGTTATTCATGCATTAGAAAATAAAAAAGCACAAGACCTGCGTATCATTGACATTCGCAATGTATCTGTCCTGGCTGATTACTTTATTATTGCCACTGGTAATAACCGAAATCAAATACAGGCTATGATTGATCATGTAGAGGAAGAAATGCACAAAGCTGGACATATTCCAAAACAAATCGAAGGATATCAAAATGCAAATTGGATTCTTATGGATTATTTAGACATTGTTGTCCACGTATTTGATTCTGAAAATCGTCTCTTTTATGACTTAGAACGGGTATGGAGAGACGGACAGCAGATATCTGTGGAAGAATTGGACACATAGTACCTTATTTCAAATAAAAAGAGCAAACAAGGATGGTATCGATCCATGTTTGCTTAAGGGTATAGGAATCACTCTAATGAAACAATCGAAAAACACCAAATACCTTTCCTAAAATCTCCACCTCATTAGTTATAATAGGCTCCATTGCATCATTTTCTGGCTGTAATTTATAATATCCTTCTTCTTTAAAAAAACGTTTGACAGTGGCAGAGTCTTCTAATAGAGCTACAACAATTTCACCATTTTTTGCTGTACTGCATCTTTCTACAAAGATCTGATCCCCATCAAAAATCCCAATGTTTTTCATGCTATCCCCTTTTACATGAAGAACAAAAGAATCCGATGAGGGAACCATGTTAGAGGGAATCGGAAAATAGCTTTCAATGTTTTCTTCTGCCAAAATGGGAACCCCTGCGGCAACAGTCCCAACAATAGGAATATGACTTATGTCCTGGCGAACCATATAAAAATGATCATCCATAATTTCAATAGCTCTTGGTTTTGTGGGATCCCTACGAATATAACCATTTTTTTCTAAAGTTTCTAAATGGGAGTGAACCGAGGAAGTTGATTTCAAATGAACAGCTTCACATATTTCCCTCACGGAAGGGGGATAGCCCCTTTCTAAAATTTCTTTTTTTATAAAATCTAAAATTTGTTTTTGCTTTGCACTTATCTTTCCATATCCCATAGTTTCATCTCCTGTTTCAATATACCTTTTAGTATATCACAAATAAAAAGGTGATGCAAACATATATTCCAAATATATGTTCGAAAAAATATTATCTATTCCTTATATTTTCTCTTCATAGGATTCTCTAAGCCGCACAGCTGAAGCTGCGCTGCGACGTCTTTCATCATCCAAAGCAGCATAATGTTTTTTTGTTGTATTCACATCTTTATGTCCAAGTACGTCTGCCACAAGGTAGATATCTCCTGTTTCTCTATATAAGGAAGTGCCATAGGTGCTTCTCAACTTATGAGGTGTTATTCTTTTTAAAGGTGTAACTAGTTTGGAGTATTTTTTTACAAGGTTTTCCACAGTTCTCACATTCATTCTTTTCCTTTGAAGGGAGAGAAAGAGGGCGTCTTCATTCCCTTCTACAGGAATGATTTTTTCTCGTTCCTTTAAGTAATCCAATAAAGCTTTTTCTACTTCCTCGCCAAAATAAAGAATTGCCTCGTATCCTCCCTTTCTTATAATTTTTATTCCATTATTTCTAAAATCCACATCTTGGATATTCAATCCTACACATTCAGAGACACGAATTCCTGTCCCAAGAAGGAGAGTTAAAAGAGCCAGATCCCTTTTCTTTGTCTGGGCGTGGAATCGTTGTTGTTTATTCGTAAGTTTACTTCCATTTTCCACTTGATCAAGTAAAATAGCCACCTCATCCACATCCAGACGAATAATTTCCTTTTGGTGGAGCTTTGGCATTTTTACAAGAGAGGGAGGATTTTTTTCAATGGCTTCCTTTTGAAAAAAATAATTGTAAAAGCTTCGTAAGGAAGCTAGTTTTCTAGACTTTCCCCTCTCATCGTTTTTGTATTCCTTCCCTTCTTTTTCATAGTATGTTAAATATTCTAAATATTCTTCAATATCCATGGGAGTAATTTTATCAAGAAGAGAAAGGGGAAATTTCTGAATCTCTAATTTCTTGCAAATAGGATTGGTTTCATGTAAAAATTCAAAAAAAATACGCAGATCATAGGCATATGCCGTTCTTGTCCTTGGAGAAGTGATATTTTCCACTCCTCGAAAAAAATCTTTACAAAACGATGGAAGAGTAGATATAAGCTCTCTTAATTTTTTTACATTTTCTATGTTTACTTTATCATGATAATTATTGTTCTCCATATGTATCTCCCTATCTTTTCCTTTTCTTATATGCACTCTATTATACTATAAAATACATTTTTTGCATATTTTTCTTTTTCTCTATGGCAAGAGGGGAAAGGCCGTGATATAATATATCGACAGACAGAGATATAATGTAAAGTCTGAAGGAAAGGCGTGAGAATGAAAATGAAATATAAATGGGATAAAAAATATCTTTATTGGGGTGTGACTGCTTTTAGTGTAATAGTGGCCAGCATGGGGGTATATTATTTTATTTTTCACAGGGCAGAAATCTCTTTAGGATTTTTAGCAATCCGCAAAATTGTTATGCCTATTATCGATGGATTGGCCATTGCATACCTTCTTTCACCTGTTTTAAATTCTATTGAAAGAAATGTGCTAAAGCCAATCTTTCATCTATTACACATTCCTTTAAATGAAAAAAACAAAAAAAGAATGCGCTATTTAGGCATTTTATTGACCATGATCTGTTTTCTATTGACCATTTATTTTCTATTTAATTTACTTGCTGTACAGATATCAGAAAGCGTACAAAGCTTTTCAGCTGCTTTCCCCCTTTATATGAACAATCTGTACCGTTATATAGGAGAGCTTCTGGAAGGAAACCAGGAAATGGGAGAGATGGTAATGGATTGGCTGAGAAATTCTTCTACAACAATAGAATCTTGGCTAAATGGGGATTTTGCTGTGTTTACCCAGCTTAAATTTGTCTTGAAAAATCTTACGGGAAGTGTTCTAGGCATTGCTGTAGGCCTTTGGAATTTTATTATAGGTTTTGTTATTTCCATCTATCTTTTAAATAGCAAAGAACTTTTTGCAGCCCAAGGAAAAAAAATTTTATATGGATTGTTTCAGGAGCAGAGAGCCACATTGTTCATCCATAATCTGCGTTTTACCCATAGAACTTTTGGAGGATTTATAAGTGGTAAAATTTTAGATTCCATCCTCATTGGCCTTCTTTGTTTTGTAGGCACCACTTTATTGAAAATGCCTTATCCTGTCTTAATTAGCGTCATTATTGGCGTGACAAATATCATACCTTTTTTTGGACCTTATTTAGGAGCTATTCCAACTTCTTTTATTATATTAATGGTCAGTCCTGTAAAATGTTTATACTTTATTCTCTTTATTTTAGTTCTTCAGCAATTTGATGGAAATATACTAGGACCTAAAATTTTAGGGGACTCTACAGGATTAAGCAGCTTTTGGGTCATTTTTTCCATTACTTTATTTGGAGGTATGTGGGGTGTCCTTGGCATGGTAGTGGGCGTACCTTTCTTTGCTCTTATTTATGCTGCTATTAAGGCTCTTTGCAATATGCAGTTAGAAGAAAAGGAGCTTTCTACGGACACGAAACAATATATGAATTTGGACTATATTCAAGAAAAAAAATTTTACTATTTAGAGGAGCCCTCTAAAAAAGGCTATTCCCTCCATAAAAAAAGAAAAAATAATGCTATGAAGCTGGAGCTTAGGAAATCTGTATTTAAAAAACATAGCAAAGAAGAAAGAGATGAGTGAGCATGTGCTCCCTTATCTTATGAGAGAGAAAGGAATGTATTCTCCTATGCGATTTTTCATTCAACGAGTAAAAGAGGCAAGGGTAACGATAGAAGATAGAGTAATAGGTCAAATTAAAGAAGGGATGCTTTTGTTTGTAGGAATCTGTGAAGAAGATACAAAAGAAATTGGGGATAAATTAATAAAAAAAGCTGCTTCCCTTCGTATTTTTGCTGATGATGAAGGAAAAACAAATTTATCTTTAAAGGACGTACAAGGAGAGTTGCTCATTGTTTCCCAGTTTACCCTTTATGCCAACTGTAAAAAGGGAAACCGTCCTTCCTTTGTAAAAGCAGGGAATCCTTCTATGGCAGAAAAGCTGTATCAGTATATTGTAAAGCAATGGGGCCTTTATTGTCCTTATGTGGCCCAAGGGGAATTTGGCTCCTATATGCACGTTCATTTAATAAATGATGGACCTTTTACCATTTTATTGGATTCTGAAGAATTATAAATAAAAATCACCAAGAAGGTGACATAATATAATTATGTCACCGCAGCCTGTAGACAAAGTCCGAGGTTAGCGCCTCGGATTTTCTTTTAAAAGAGTTGGAAAATCCCTTGTTTTCGGGACTTTTTGGCTCTTTTCCGGTATAATGGAAGTATCAAAGAAAGGCGGGATGCTTCTATGATGACTCAGAATGCGGATAAGAAAAGAGAATAGATTCAAATGTTCTGTATGGATGACATGGTTCCACATTTCTCTACTTTTGGAAAAAACTATACCCGCCGTTTTAAAGACACG
>CANOLZ010000119.1 GCA_947567075.1 uncultured bacterium | reverse complement strand
TCATTGAACAGTTAAAAAAGAACAAATGGGGAAGAGCTACCTTTTTGCCTTTAAAAAGTGTAAAGCCAAGAAGCCTTTCTCAGAAGGAAAAGGTGCTAAAGGAAGAGGGTGTCATTGGAACGGCAGATACGTTAGCAGAGGCTAAAGAAAAATATCAACCTTTGTTAAGCTATTTGTTGGGAGCCTGTGTTGTCGTGAAACATATTGATCATGGAATTGCTTTATCAAAAAAATATGGATATACCTTACGTATTGTGACATTAGAGGGAGAGAATTTTATTCCTGGAGGAGCCATTTCTGGAGGAGCTTTTAAAAATGCCAGCAACTTACTTGGAAGGAAAAGGGAAATAGAAGAGACAGAAAAAAGAGTAAAGGAAATGTTTCTTTCCATGGACAAGCTCCATTTTGAAATAAAGGAGGAAAAGGAAGAAAGGGAGGAAATACTAGGAGAATTAGAGGAGAAAAAGAAAGAGCTGCAAGATCAATCTCTTTTCCATAATACAACGTTTCATAATGTAACAAAGACAAATGAAAAGTTAAAAGAAGCAAAAGAAGTATTTCAAGAGCTTCAAAAGGAAAAGGAAGAGTTAAAAAAACAAGGGGAGGAGATTGAAGAAAATAAAAAAGAAATGGAAGAGGAGTTAAGGCAGTCAGAAGAACAAGAGAAAAAAATGGAAAGTCAGGTACAAGAATGGGATTCCCAGATGGATAACTGGAGGAAGGAAGAGACGAACAAGAGGGAACAGGTTTCCTCTTTGGAAATGGAAATAGCTGCCTTAAACCAGAAAAAGGAGTTTCAAAAACAAAATGAAGATAGGGTAGAGCATGGACGAAAAAAGCTGGAGAAGGAAGAAAAGGAGATGTTACAAAGTATAGAAATCCTTTCTTTGGAACAAAGTAAGAGAACCAGGGAAATCTCAGAGATGGAAGAAGAGGTAGAAAAGACTACTCTTTTTTGCAGGGAAGGTGAACAGCAGCTAAAGGGAAAGATACAGGGGAAAGAGGAATGCCAAATAAAACAAAAAGAGTTTTTTCAACAAAGAGAGGAGCTTGCCGATAGAAAGGCTTCCTTGGAGAAAGAGGTCTTTCGTTTAAACAGCCAGAAGGAGCGAATGGAGGAGACAAGCGAGAATAACAGAAATTATATGTGGGAGGAGTATGAAATTACCTTTCATAAGGCGGCAGAAATGCGAAAAAAGGAGCTTACAGATCTGAATTTCATAAAAAAAGAAATTCTTACAGTAAAAGACGTCATTAAAAAGCTGGGAGATGTGAATGTAAATGCTATTGAGGACTACAAAAACCTTTTGGAACGCTATGAGTTTTTAAAAGGACAGAGAGATGACCTGGTGACGGCAGAGGAAGCTTTACGGACGATTATTGATGAGCTGGATAAGGAAATGAGACTTCAGTTTCAAGAGAAGTTTAAGGAGATCCAAAGGGAGTTTGACCAAGTTTTTAAAGAGCTATTTGGAGGAGGAAAGGGAACTCTTGAGTTAATGGAGGAAGATATATTAGAGGCAGGAATACGGATTACTGCCCAGCCTCCAGGTAAAAAGCTGCAAAATATGATGCAGCTTTCAGGAGGAGAGAAGGCATTGGCAGCGATTGCTCTTCTCTTTGCCATTCAAAATTTAAAGCCATCTCCTTTTTGCCTTTTGGATGAGATCGAGGCGGCATTGGACGAGAATAATGTAGGCAGGTTCGCCAAGTATTTACATAAGCTCACAACACACACCCAGTTTATTGTCATTACCCATAGAAGAGGGACAATGGAGAAGGCAGATAGGCTTTACGGAATTACTATGCAGGAAAAGGGAGTATCCACCCTTGTTTCTGTAGATTTTATAGATAAAGAGTTAGAAAATTAAAGAGAGAAAGGAGATAGGGGAATGGGTGAAGAAAAAAAAGGGTTTTTTAGCAAGCTTGTAGCAGGATTATCCAAGACAAGAAATCATATTTTGGAAGGCATAGATTCTATATTCCACGGATTTTCCAATATTGACAGTGATTTCTATGAGGAAATAGAAGAGATATTAATTATGGGAGATCTGGGAATGAACACAACAATGGCCATTGTAGAAAGGCTAAAGGAGCAGGTAAAGGAAAGGCATATTAAAGAACCTCTCCAATGCAAAGAGCTTCTAATTGAGAGTATCAAGGAACAGATGAGCATAGAGGAGGACGCCTATGCATTTGAAAACAGACAGTCGGTTGTATTAGTCATTGGAGTCAATGGAGTAGGGAAAACGACTTCCGTTGGGAAACTGGCTGGCAAATTAAAGGAAGAGGGAAAACGGGTTATGGTGGCTGCGGCTGACACCTTTCGGGCAGCAGCCCTAGAGCAGCTTTCTGAGTGGGCAAGCAGGGCAAAGGTAGAAATTATACGAGGCACAGAAGGTTCAGATCCAGCAGCTGTTGTTTATGATGCAGTCAATGCTGCAAAAGCAAGAAAGGCAGATGTGCTTTTGTGCGATACAGCAGGAAGACTCCATAATAAAAAAAATTTAATGGAAGAGCTTAAAAAAATTAATCGAATTATTGAAAAGGAATTTCCAGAAGCTTACAGAGAAAATTTAGTTGTGGTAGATGGTACAACAGGACAAAATGCATTACGTCAAGCAAAGGAGTTTCAGGAAGCTGTCCAGGTGACAGGCATTATTTTGACAAAATTAGATGGAACGGCAAAGGGAGGCATAGCGGTGGCTATCCAATCAGAGTTGGGAATCCCAGTAAAATATATTGGAGTGGGAGAAAGCATGGATGATTTACAGAAATTTAATGCAGAGGAGTTTGTCAATGCATTATTTCTTGATCCATTGGAATGAGGAACAAATATTGCGAAAATAGGAGGACAAAAGGTTATGCTGACCTTGGATAAATTTGAGGAAGCTACAGAGGCAGTAAAGGAGGTCATTCTTACAACAGAGCTTGTTTACAGCGATTACTGGAGCAAAAAGACAGGAAATAAAGTTTATTTAAAACCTGAAAATATGCAGTTTACAGGGGCTTATAAGGTGAGAGGGGCATATTATAAGATGAGTACTCTCTCCAAGGAAGAGAAGGAGAAAGGAATGATTACTGCATCTGCTGGTAACCATGCCCAAGGGGTAGCCTATGGGGCTAAATGTTATGGGGTGAAGGCTGTAATTGTCATGCCTACCACAACCCCTCTCATAAAAGTAAATAGGACAAAAAGTTATGGGGCAGAAGTAGTTCTATACGGAGATGTTTATGATGAAGCTTATGCAAAGGCTTGCCAGCTGGCAGAGGAGAATGGGTATACGTTCATTCATCCTTTTGATGATTTAGCAGTTGCAACAGGGCAGGGCACCATTGCCATGGAAATATTTAAGGAACTCCCTCTCGTGGATATGATTTTTGTGCCTATTGGCGGCGGAGGGTTGGCAGCGGGAATTTCCACATTGGCCAAATTATTGAACCCTAAAATTAAAGTAATAGGAGTAGAGCCAGCAGGGGCGGCTTGTTTAAAAGTTTCTTTAGAAAAGGGCAAAGTAACCACATTGGAAAAGGCTACAACCATTGCAGATGGAACCGCTGTAAAGACTCCAGGAACAAAAATTTTTCCCTATTTACAGAAAAATTTAGATGACATTCTCATTGTGGAAGATGAAGAGTTAATTGTCTCCTTTTTAGATATGGTGGAAAACCACAAAATGGTCGTGGAAAATTCCGGCTTACTTACTGTAGCTGCTTTGCGTCAATTGAAAGTAAAAAACAAAAAGATTGTATCTGTCTTAAGCGGTGGAAACATGGATGTAATTACTATGTCATCTGTAGTACAGCAAGGGCTCATTTACAGAGACAGAATTTTTACAGTTTCTGTCTTATTGCCAGATAAGCCGGGGGAACTATCCAGGGTAGCAGATAAGATTGCGAAAGAGAATGGAAATGTTATTAAACTGGATCATAATCAATTTGTCACAACAAACCGCAGTGCTGCAGTGGAACTTCGAATAACAATGGAAGCTTTTGGGGCGGATCATAAAAACCAGATTATTCATGCTTTGAAGGAAAACGGATACAAGCCTAGGCTTGTGCAAACGAATATATAATAAAATAAGTAGAATATATCACATAGAGTCCATAAAGGATGTGTGGTTACTACTTTTCCAAAGATAACAATGAAAGGGCATTTTCTCCCAATATGTTTTGAATTCCCTTATGAGATAAAGGAAGGGAAGCTACTGCATCAGCATTTTTTCCAATATCAACGCTTGGCCAATCGGTTCCAAAAACAAATTTATCCGATAATCTGTCCATATCGCCGAAATATTGTGGCAGCTTTTTTGGCGGCAATCCAGAAATGTCAATGAACATATATTGATGAAGCCTTACCATGGATATAGCTTCTTCATACCAGGGGCCTCTGCCTCCATGGCACATAATGATACGAAGGAGTGGAAAGTCCATAGCGACATCATCCAAAAAAAGCGGATTGCCATATTTAAGCCGTGAGCCACGAAAAACAGAAGTTCCTGTATGAAACATGATGGGCATATTCAGTTCCTGTGCAGCCTCATAAAGAGGATAAAGGATGGGATCGTTGGGATAGAAAAAATTATAGGTTGGATAAAGTTTGACACCACAAAAACCCATGGATGCTAGCTGCTCCAGCAAACGGTCCATATTTTTTTCTCTCCTTGGATCAAAGGTGCAAAAAGGTATTAACTGGGGATGTCCTTTGCAAAAATCGGCAACAGACTGGTTGCTTGCGATGCCAGTAACATCAGGGGTATTCTCTGCAAGGATCACTCCGTAGTCTACGCCCTGTTCTTTTAACAATTTGCAAAATGTATCTGGATTGGCATAAGCTTCACAAATGTCCAAATAGTGTTTCTCTGATGGATAACAAGACAGGAACCATTCCCTTGGACTGTCTAGAAGCCTATCATATTTGGCAAGATGTATGTGAAAATCAATGAGTAGATGGCCATGTCTCATATAAAACCTCCATTATATATTATATTTTCAGACATTTTATGAACGATATATTTGTCCTTCATCATATCATCAAACACTTTTCAATTCAATGATTTTCTAAAATAAGAATAAGCATTTCGTGCCTCAAACGAGTTTCGTTCTCCATGATAGGAAGGGGATGGGTATGGTTATGCCAGACCAATATGCACCTGTTTATTGCCTCCTCCCATATGTTGATAGCTCCTTAGATGCCAGTTCAAAAATTGGAAAAACTAAAAAAGTTGCTTCTCTTGTATCTTTCATAAACAAAAAAGTTGTGCGCACTCTTCCAAAGGAAAGTAGCTACTGTCAATGGATAAATGGTAGTTGCCATAGTTTCCCCATCTACGTCCGTATGTCTTTTTTTCTGCCAATTCTTTAATGAGTTTGCTTTGCACTTCAAACAGTCTGTCCTCGTTAAAAGAGTATGTCTTATTCATAGAAGTAGTTATAAAACACCTATACACGGCATCTTTCTCTTGATACCCTCTTTTCAAAATGCTCAATATAATTTATATCCAAACCGCTTTCGAGTGCGATGAAATCAATTAGATGACGATTATAGAAATCGAACCCCATTTTTTTGGCAACAAGCTCCCATATAATACGCCAGCCCCTGCCATATTC
>CANOLZ010000118.1 GCA_947567075.1 uncultured bacterium | reverse complement strand
GCTTGATGGATGTATATACAAAAAAATAACGTTAGGCAAGTGGGATAAAAAAATAGGTTCTTTAATTATGAGACAGGAGAGTCTCATGCATTGGATGACAAAAATAGGAATTTAAAAAAATTTATACGTAGAAAATATAGTGGAGGAAGCATATGAAGGAAGGTATAGGAGTAATTGGGGCTGGAGTGATGGGAAAAGGAGTGGCCCAGCGTTTTGCAAAATATGGATATAAAGTAATGCTTTTGGATAAGAATTCAGATGCACTAGAGAAGGCAGGAGAAGAAATTCTTAGGGAATTGAAGATGAAGAGTATGTTTGATAAATCTCTAAATATTTCGGAAATAATGGGAAATATATCTTTGGTGGAAGAATATGAAAAGGTTGGGGATGTGGATTTTATTATTGAAAATGTATGGGAAAAAGAAGAAGCAAAAAGAGAAGTTTATGAACAGCTAAAGGGTATAATAAATGAACAATGTATTTATTTGGCCAATACTTCCTGCATTCCCATTACCCGAATTGGCACATATACAAAAAGCCCAGAAAGGGTCATAGGCGTTCACTTTATGAATCCTGTTCCAGTGAACAACTTTGCAGAGGTTATTTTAGGAAAAAAGACTTCCAAGAAGACAGTAGAAAAGGTAAAAGAACTTTTAGAAAATGTTCATATAGACTATGAAGTAGTTCATGATAGTGCAGGATTTGTCTCTAATAGAATATCCCATCTTTTTATGAACGAGGCTGCCTTTCTTGTCTATGAGGGAGTGGCAAAGGCTAGACAAATAGATAATATATTTAAAAATGCCTTTGGACATAAGATGGGACCATTAGAAACAGCTGATTTAATTGGAATTGACACAGTTGTTGATTCTTTAGAAGTTCTTTATAAGGATTATCAGGATACGAAATTTAGAGTATGTCCCCTTCTTAGACGTATGGTTGAGACAGGGGAAACAGGAAGAAAAAGCAAAAAAGGATTTTATTCATATTAAATATATTAAGAGGAAAGGATAACCATTGGAGGAAAAAAAGATGAAAGAAAAAATTAGAGAATTTTTAGGAAGATTTATGGATGAGAGCAGTGTGGGAGATGAGGATAATATTTTTGAAACAGGACTGGTTAATTCCCTTTTTGCGCTGCAGTTAGTAAGTTTTATTGAACAGGAGTTTGAAATTAGTATTGAAAACGAAGAATTAGACATTCAGAATTTTAAAGATATCCATTCCATAGTACAGTTAATCAGCAAAAAGCTTGCATAAAGGATAACAAAAGATAAGGGAGAAGAATGGAGGTGTTCCTATTGTGAAGGAGACAAAGATAAAATGTGTTGTATGGGATTTAGATAATACTTTATGGAAAGGAATTTTACAAGAAGATGATGAAGTTATTTTAAAGGAAGAGGCAGGAGAAGTCATAAAGGAACTAGATAAGAGAGGAATTTTACAGTCCCTTAGCAGTAAAAATGATTACGAATTGGCAAAGAGAAAATTAGAGGAAATGGATTTATGGAATTATTTTATTTATCCACAAATCAATTGGAATCCCAAGTCAGAAGGAATAGAAACCATTGCAAAAAATATTAATATTGGCATAGACAGTTTGGCATTTGTGGATGACCAGAAGTTTGAACGAGATGAAGTATCTTATTTTCACAAAGAAGTTTTGTGCATTGATGCATCGGAGATTAAAAAGATCCCTTCTATGGATTGTATGAAGCCAAAATACATAACTATGGATTCTAAAAACAGAAGACTTATGTATCAAACAGATATTATCCGAAACAATGTAGAAAAAGATTTTAATGGAACGAAGGAAGATTTTTTAAAATCTCTTCATATGACTTTTTATATAAACAAAGCAAAGGAAGAAGATTTGCAAAGAGCTGAGGAATTAACAGTAAGGACTCATCAGTTAAACTCAACAGGTCATATATACTCCTATGATGAACTAAAGGCATGTATTGGGGATGAAAAATATGAAGTTCTTGTCACAAGACTAGATGATAAATATGGTACCTATGGAACCGTTGGCCTTGCTCTCATTGAAAAGAGTGAAAAAGTATGGGAAGTAAAACTCTTGTTAATGTCATGCAGAGTTATATCAAGAGGAGTTGGAAATATACTCTTAAATTACATTTGTAATGAAGCGAAAAAAGCAGGAGTAAAATTGCAGGCCCAATTTGTTCCTACAGATAAAAACCGTATTATGTATATTACATATAAATTTAACGGATTTAAAGAAATAAAGGAAAAGGACACCATTGTATTTGAGGCAGACACAGGTTATGAAAGGAAGATTCCAGCATATGTAGAGTGCACCAATATAGAGAGGAGGGGAAGATAGTGGATTTTTCCTATTCCCAAGAACAAAAAGAATATAGAAAAGAGATCATAAACTTTGCAAAAGAAAATTTAAATGATGAGAATTGCCTGGAACAATATGAACCTAAAATGTGGGAAAAGACCGCTGATTTTGGACTCTTTGGACTGACTATTGGAGAAGAGTACGGGGGATTGGGGGAAAGCTATCAGACAGCTGCATATGTATATGAAAGTCTGGGCTATGCATGTAAAAATAATGGTTTTATCTTTGTTATTAATAATCATGTATGGGTATCTCAAAATATTATATATTTATATGGATCCAAAGAATTAAAAGATAAATACATAGAAAATATGGTGGCGGGAAAAAAGATAGGAGCCATAGGGATTACAGAAGCCAATGCAGGCTCAGATGCCCTAAGTATGGGGACAACAGCAAAGAAAGAGGGGGATCATTATATATTAAATGGGAGTAAGATGTTTATCTCCAATGGACCTATTGCAGATATTTTTCTTGTGTTTGCCGTAACGAAAGAGAGTCCGAAAAAAATCACAGCATTCGTAGTGGAAAGAGAATTTGAAGGAGTAAAAACAGGGACGAATATTGAAAAAATGGGGCTTCATGCATGTCCTACCAGTGAATTATTCCTCCATAATGTTCATGTTCCAAAAGAAAATATTGTGGGAAGAGTGGATTGTGGTTCCACTATTTTAATGCAGGCTCTTGAATGGGAAAGATGTTATGAATTTGCTCCTCATGTGGGGGTTATGCAGAGAATAATGGAAGAATGTATCAAACATGGAAAGACTAGACAGCAGTTTGGAAAGCCCATTGGGGATTACCAGTCCATATCCCATAAAATTGCAAATATGAAAACGGCTATAGAAATGTCAAGGCTAATGCTCTATAAGATTGCTTGGTTGAAAGACAGGAACAGGACCGCCTATACAGAAGCTTCTATTTTTAAAACATATGTTAGTGAAAAGTATATTAAAACCTGTCAGGATGCAGTGCAGATTTTTGGGGCCTATGGATATACAAAGGAATATGGATTAGAGAGAGAGCTTAGAGACGCCCTTGCCAGCAGCATTTATTCAGGGACAAATGAAATGCAAAAAAATACTATTTATGAGATGGTAAAAATGATGGTTATATAAGGATAAAAATGGAAAAGAAAATAGAAAGAATTGTATTATGTATTAAACCAGTAAAAACAGATTTATTATTTCAAAACAGCAACGCTGATGGAGAAGCTTTTTCGATGAACCCCTATGAGTTAAAAGCTTTGGAGAATTTGATTAAATTAAAGAGAAATGGAGAAGAAAGATTTTGCCTTACCTGTATATGTATGGGAGACAAGAAGGCGAAAAGCATATTAAGACGAGCCCTTTCCATGGGAGCAGATGAAGGTATTCTTATCAGTGACAGTATATTTGCAGGTTCCGATACTGTTGCTACTACATATATTTTACAAAAGGCAGTGGAAAAGCTAGGCAATGTAAAAATGATAGTTTGCGGGGTGAAAACGATTGATGGAGAAACAGGACAAGTGCCTCTGGGATTATGTGAGCGTCTGGGATTTCCTTTTCTAGTAAATGGAAATGAGATTTTAAAGGTGAAAGATACATCTGTCATTTACAAATATAGGAACGAGAAAGAAACAAAAATCATGGAGTCAAAGTTACCAGCTGTAATGAAGTACAGAGATTTTAAAATGGACCTACCCATTATAAGTTTGGCTGCCATAAAAAAAGGGAAGAAAAAAGAAATTTTATTGTTTGACTCTAAAAACATGGAAATAGATCCTAAAAGATGTGGAATAAAAGGATCAAAGACAAAGGTCATAGAAATTAAAAATAAATATAATAAAAAGGAAAAAAGAAAACTAGAAGGAAACATTCAGGAAATGGTTGAAATAATAATAAATCTATTGGGTGAAGGAGAGGAAAAAAAGGAGGGAGACTTTGGATGACAATCGTATAAAGGAAATTCTCGTTGTGTGCGATAGATCGACAGAAATAAATCGCCATATGATGGAGATCATATATAAGGCAAAAACAATAGCCATGGAAAGTGGACATTTGGTCAGTGTTTTATATACAGGAAATAAAAATAAAGACATAGTAAAAGGATTTTCCCAATGTGGAGCAGACATTCTCATTTCTGGGACAAGCCCAAATAAGATTGGAATGTGGCAGTTTAGTGATTTAGTGACTAGGTGGATAAAGAAAAGAAAGCCCCAATTAGTTCTTTTTCAGTCTACGGAATTTGGAAAAGATATTGCAGCTATTATATCTGCTCGTTTTGAGGCAGGATTAACGGCAGACTGCATGGATATTTTTTATGATATTACAAATGGATTTCGTTTTATGAGAGCAGCTATTTGTGATTCTGTCATTGCACAAATTCATTGCATCAACTGTACGATGAACATAGGAACTGTAAAAGAGGGAGTTTTTGAAATATGCAAACTTGATAGAACATGGAAAATGGAAATGATACCATTCTCAGTAGAGGAAGACAACACTTATGAAAGGGAAACATGTTTACATATGTCCAAGGAAGAACAGATAAAAAAGGAAATAAATATGAAGGAATATTCTACAGTATTTTGCATTGGACGAGGCGCTTCCTCCCCAGAATGTGTAGAAGGAATTTTCGCCCTTGCAAAAAAATATAATGCATGTGTGGTAGGCACAAGACCTGTTATAGAAGAAGGGATCATAGAAAAGGAACGACAAGTAGGACAATCTGGAAAGAGTATCTCACCAAAGCTTTATATAGGTTTTGGCGTTTTTGGAGCAAGCCAGCATTTAGTTGGCATCCGCAATGCAAAGAAAATTATTGCCATTAATCATGATCCAAAGGCTCCTATCTTTGACTATGCAGACTACTCAATGGTAGCAGATGTAAAAGATATATTAGATAAATTATAGGATACGAAAGTGAAAAGGCCATGAACAGGACAATAGAAAAAGCAAAAGAGAAAGGGAGAAGATGTATGAGAGAAGAAGAAATAAAAGAATATCCACATAAACAAGATCCAGGGTATGAAGTATTAGAAGAAAGAAATCTTGGTATGAAAATAGATTATCAAGTAGAAAATAATGTAATAAGTATATTTTATGTAAGAGCATATTTTGATTATCAAATACAATACTATTATGATGGTATTCTAGATGATACAAAAACAGAATACGGAAAAGCAAGATATAACGATATAATATCAGAATATACGAATAATATTAAAAAAGGGTATAAATTGGATTCACGAATAAATTATCCAATGACTATAGTTGATAGTAATAC
>CANOLZ010000117.1 GCA_947567075.1 uncultured bacterium | reverse complement strand
TGGTAATAGAAGGCGCTGGACTTTTTTTGGATATCTTTCGAAATATAGGAGTTTTTGTCCACAATTTGTCTACAAATAGGAGAAGGAAATATTATCCTCTCTTGAAAAGTCCCTACCGAAAGTTAACCTTACTCATTCTCATATCTACGATTCCAACAGGAATATTTGGACTCTTATTAAAGGGAGTCATTGAAGTGGCCGAAGGAGGTCTTTTGATTCCAGGGGTTTGCCTGATTGCCACAGGAGTTCTACTTCTTATCTCAGATCACATTCCAAGAGGAGATATAAAAACAAAAGAAGCAGGATATAAAAGTGCTGCATGGATAGGAATATGCCAAGGAGTGGCAACTCTCCCTGGACTTTCCCGGTCTGGAACAACCATTACCGCCTGTATGGTTCAAGGATTTGACCGGAAATTTGCAGTAAAATATTCCTTTCTCATGTCCATCCCTGTTATTTTAGGGGCTGCGTTTATGGAATTAAAAGATATTGGAAAGGAAGCTGTTATCCCAAAGGGAGAAATGTTCTATTACATTGCAGGTATGTCAGTGGCAGGCATAGTAGGATACGTTTGTATAAAAACAATGCTTGTAGCTGTTAAGAAGAAAAAGTTTAAAGTTTTTTCTTTTTATTGCCTCATGGTAGGAATCCTTTCCATTGTAGGCTATGTGGTAATGTAACAAGGGGGAGTTTTAAAATGGCTTCTAAAAAAAGGGGAAAGAAAAAAAAACACCAGGAAAACAAGTTGATGGATGAAGCGATCCTTCTTCTTGTTTTAGCTTTTTGCATTTTATTACTTTTAAGCAACTTTAATGTTATTGGAAGTTTTGGAAGGATGGTCAGCGGAGTCTTATTTGGGATATGCGGTATAACGGCATATATAGCTCCTATTGCTATATTTGCCTCGGTTCTTTTCTTTGTAGCCAACAGGGGGAATCAAGCCGCTGTCATAAAAACAGTTTCAGCGGCCGTCTTATTTCTTATGCTCTGCATTTTAGCCCAGCTCACACTAGGCAGTGACACGCCAAAATTAGAGCCGGGAACCTATTATCAATTTGCATTGGAAAATAAAAAGGGGGGAGGTGTTCTTGGAGGAGTCCTAGCCCATGGTTTATCCATGGCCATTGGTGTCGCTGGATCTTATATACTTGTTCTAATTCTTTCCATTATTTGCATCGTGTTTATTACAGAGCGTTCCTTTTTAGGAGGGGTAAAAAAAGGAAGTTCATCTATTTATCATGCTGCAAAAGAGGATACTGCCCGCAGAAGGGCTTTGAGAAAAGAAAGGAGAGAAGAACAGGAAAGGGAAGAAGAGAGAAATCGGCGGATGGACAAAAAAGTAGCGGGAGTTATGATGGACACTTCCATAGGACAGTCTCTGTCAATAGAACCGTCCAAAACCTTAGAGAAAGAATCAATGGAAGACTCCTATGAAGGGATGGAGGAAATTTCAACAAAACAGGAGAGAAAAAGAGAAATAAGAGGAGCATTAAATTGCATTTCTGTCCATAAAACCCATCCTATCCAGCCAAAGGAGAAAGAGAAGGATAGGGATTTTTATTTTGATGAGGAAGAAGAAGTCACTCCTTTTTATAACGAAGAAATGGAAGAAATAAAACCAGTAAAGGAAAGAAGAGGCAGAGAAAAAGAGCCAGAAGAAGAGAAGGAAGAGATTGTTATCCATGGAGATTTTGGCAAAGAGGAAAAAACAGAAATTTTGGAGGAAGAGGAAAAAGAAGAGGAATTCCCAAAGATAAGAGAGGAAAAAGAGGAGAGGAAGTATCAATTCCCTTCCATAAATTTTTTGGAAAAGGGGACAGGAAAAGACAATGGAGAGTCTATGAAGGGGCTAAAGGAAACGGCAAGTCACCTTAAGTCTACCTTAGAAAGTTTTGGGGTAAGGGTGACTATTACAGATATTAGTAAAGGTCCTACAGTAACGAGATATGAAATGCAGCCAGAACAAGGTGTGAAGGTAAGCAAAATTGTAAATCTGGCTGATGACATTAAATTAAACTTGGCAGCCGTTGATGTGCGTATTGAAGCCCCTATTCCAGGAAAGGCGGCAGTGGGCATTGAAGTGCCCAACAAGGAGACAAGTGCTGTCATGTTTCGAGAACTCATTGAAAGCAATGAGTTTCAGGAATTTCCATCCAAACTATCCTTTGCAGTCGGTAAGGACATTGCAGGAAAGGTTGTTGTGACAGATATTGGGAAAATGCCCCATCTTCTTATTGCAGGAGCCACAGGTTCTGGAAAATCCGTCTGTATCAATACATTAATTATGAGTATTTTGTACAAGGCATCTCCAGAAGATGTAAAGCTCATTATGATCGATCCAAAGGTGGTAGAGCTCAGCGTATATAACGGAATTCCCCATTTAATGGTTCCTGTTGTGACCGATCCAAAAAAAGCGGCAGGGGCCCTTCACTGGGGTGTGACAGAGATGGATGATCGATACCAGAAGTTTGCAGATTTTAATGTAAGAGATTTAAAAGGATACAATAAAAAGTTAAAGACAATGAGGTCAGAGGGAAAAGAAGATGTTCCAAAAGAGCTTCCCCAGATTGTTATTATTGTAGACGAGCTGGCGGATTTAATGATGGTTGCCCCGGGAGAGGTGGAAGAATCCATCTGCCGTCTGGCCCAGCTTGCCAGAGCAGCAGGCATCCATTTGATTATTGCTACCCAGAGGCCTTCTGTAGACGTTATTACAGGATTAATTAAGGCAAATATGCCTAGCAGAATTGCTTTTAGCGTATCCAGCGGCGTAGATTCCAGAACGATTTTGGATATGGTAGGGGCGGAGAAGCTCCTTGGAAAAGGAGATATGCTTTTTTATCCCCAGGGATATTCCAAACCAGCAAGGATGCAGGGGGCCTTTGTCTCAGACGAGGAAGTTTCCAAAGTCGTGGAATTTTGGTCTGATCAGTCTGGCCCAGACTATAATAGAGAAGTAGAGGAAAAGATGGTAAGCGCAGGGGTTTCTTCCAAAGGAGGGGGAGAAGGAGGAGCAGAAAGAGATGATTATTTTGTAGATGCTGCCCGGTTTTTGATAGAAAAGGACAAAGCTTCCATTGGTATGCTTCAAAGAGCTTTCAAAGTGGGATTTAACAGGGCTGCAAGAATTATGGAGCAGCTGGCTGATGCTGGGGTTGTAGGGGAAGAAGAAGGAACAAAGCCTAGAAAAATATTAATGAGTCCAGAACAGTTTGAGCAATACATAGAAGAGGTACTCTAAGGGAGGATGAACATGAAGTCAGACATAGAAATCGCACAAGAAGCCCCTATGCTGCCCATTGAAGAGATTGGGGCAAAACTTTCTATTGACAAAGAAGAATTGGAATTATATGGGAAGTACAAAGCAAAAATAACGGATGCTTTTTTAGAAAAAATAAAGACAAATCCCAATGGGAAGCTTGTGCTTGTGACGGCTATCAATCCCACTCCTGCTGGAGAGGGAAAGACGACAACGACCATTGGTCTTGGGCAGGCTTTGGAAAAGCTGGGAAAAAAGGCAGTCGTTGTCCTTAGGGAACCTTCTTTAGGGCCATGTTTTGGCATAAAGGGAGGGGCAGCTGGAGGTGGATATGCCCAAGTGCTTCCTATGGAAGACTTGAATCTCCATTTTACAGGAGATTTCCATGGAATTACCTCTGCAAATAATTTATTGGCAGCTCTCTTGGATAACCATATTCATCAGGGAAATGAGCTGGATATAGACACAAAAAGAATTGTGTGGAAGCGCTGCCTAGATATGAATGACAGAGTGCTAAGAAATATAGTAGTAGGCATGGGAAATCCAGGGGACGGCTTTATGAGAGAGGAGCATTTTACTATAACAGCGGCCTCAGAAATCATGGCTATTTTATGTCTTGCAGAAGATATGAAAGATTTAAAAAGACGATTGGAAAGAATTATCGTTGCTTACAACAAAAAAGGAGAGCCAGTAACTGCCAAGGAACTTAAGGGGGCAGGAGCTATGGCAGCTCTTTTGAAAGATGCTATGAAGCCAAATTTGATACAAACATTGGAAAATACTCCTGCCATTGTCCACGGGGGACCCTTTGCCAATATTGCCCATGGTTGCAACAGTGTAAGGGCTACAAAGGCAGCTTTGAAACTTTCAGATTATGTCATTACGGAAGCAGGATTTGGCGCAGATTTAGGGGCAGAGAAGTTTTTCCACATAAAATGCAGCCAGGCTTCTTTAAAGCCAGATGCCGTTGTTCTTGTAGCCACAATAAAAGCATTAAAATACAATGGAGGCATGGCAAAAGAAGACTTAGGGACAGAAAACATGGAAGCTTTGGAAAAAGGAATTGCAAATTTAGAAAAACATATAGAAAATGTACAAAAATTTCATGTGCCAGTTTTAGTTGCTTTAAATGTTTTTACATCAGATACAGAAAAGGAAATTGCCTATGTAAAAAATGTTTGTGAAAAAGGAGACTGTGGGTTTTCCTTATCAAAGGCTTGGGAGAAGGGAGGTCAAGGGGGCTTGGAGCTGGCAGAAAGTCTTCTTCATACATTGGCCACAAAGGAAAGTCATTTTTGTCCTTTGTATAAAGAAGAGAATTCCTTGAAGGAAAAAATAGAGATTGTGGCAACAAAGATCTATGGGGCCTCTTGTGTTTCTTACAGCAAAAAAGCAGAAAAAGAGCTGGCACATTTGGAAAACTTGGGTTATGGAAGACTGCCTATATGCATAGCAAAGACCCAGTACTCCTTATCAGATAACCCTTCCCTCCTAGGTAGGCCAACAGAGTTTACACTAACAGTCAGGGATGTATCTGTGTCTTTAGGAGCTGGATTTCTTGTTGTGCTCACAGGTGATATAATGACAATGCCAGGCTTGCCAAAACTTCCAGCAGCCTTTAACATAGATATTATGGAAGATGGAGTTATCACAGGGCTATCGTAAGCATAAATATGGGATGGAGGGAAGCAGAACATGGGAAAAATCATTGATGGTAAGAAAATTTCAGAGGAAATAAAGGAAGAGTTAAAAGAGAAAGTGGAAGGATTGAAAGCCCAGGGGAAAAAAGTGACTTTGGCTGTCATTCAAGTAGGAGATGATAAAGCTTCTTCTGTTTATGTAAATAATAAAAAAAAGACATGTGCCTATATAGGAATTGCTTCTTTGTCTTATGAGCTTTCGAAAGAGGCAAAGGAAGAAGAATTGCTTTCTCTCATTGAAGAGTTAAATGGGAGAAAAGACGTCAATGGAATTCTCGTTCAACTTCCTCTGCCTCCTCATATGGATGAACAAAAGGTGATTAGGGCGATTTCACCTAAAAAAGATGTGGATGGTTTTCATCCTTTTAATGTGGGGGCTTTAAGCATAGGACAGAAGGGTTTCGTTTCCTGTACACCAGCAGGAATTATCCAGTTATTAAAGCGTTCTGGCATAGAGATAGAAGGAAAGGAATGCCTTGTCATAGGCAGGAGCAATATTGTTGGCAAACCAATGGCTCTTCTTCTATTAAGGGAGAATGCAACGGTAACCATTGCCCATTCAAAAACAAAAAATTTAAAAGAGATAGCAAAGAGGGCAGATATTCTTATTGTTGCTATAGGCAAGGCAATAATGATTACAAAGGACGAGGTAAACGAGGGGGCTGTTGTTATTGATGTAGGAATCCATCGAAGTGAAC
>CANOLZ010000116.1 GCA_947567075.1 uncultured bacterium | reverse complement strand
GCAACCCCATATTCTTTTTCCAGTTGTGGGTAACTTGTTCCCTGCATAGAAGCATGAACTCATTATTTTTTATATTCTATATCATACTTTTTTGTCATAATAGTAATCTCCTTGTTCCTCTTAAATATATATTATCTGAACAAGGTATTACAAGATGAGTATACCATTACAGCTGGAGGTACAAGAGAAATTGCACCAAGATAAATAACCCTCGGATGTGATTCCCCTTTTTTTATTTCTGTGGACAACGAGGCAAACAGGCATGCCTACATGGATACTTAACGACCATCGCAAAAGAGGAAAAACGTATTTACCAGCAGTGTCAAGATCCTGATCATCCTTCTGCTCTTCCTAGCTGTCCTATTTCAAAAGGAACAATCCCAGAAGCTGATGGTGCTCGCCTTCATCCTCAGAGCTGCATCCACTTCCAGAATCTTTCTGTTCCGGAAAAAGGAAAATCTGGAGTGGAGGGACGAACCGTCCGTATCCTGGTAGAAAAACATGTATGCCTATATCCATGCAGACATCTCCTATAGTAGTATGCGAATCTTAAAACACCTAGTTAAGATAATCTATAATAAAACAAACAAGGAGATTACCTTTATGATAAAAAATCTTGAATAGGGCAATGGAGCCATACTGAGATATCTGTTATCTGCACAGTATAGGTCTTCCACAAAATTATAAATATGGGTAAAATCTACCACACAATCCATTTTCTCAGCAAATGATCCTATGGTACAAGATGTTACAGACTTACCATTTCCAAAATATTTCTTTCTGATTTTTCTTTCCTCAGCATATATATCACCTTTTATTTTATTATATCGAAAAATGCCGGCTTTCGCCGGCTTTTTTGACAATCTTTTTTCAAGATTTTCTATTGAATACCAGTTACTTCCATCTTTGTATATCCACATTCTTTGTCGCAATTCCTTCTCGAAAAACTTTATCATGCTCCACAAATATAAGGGTAGGTAAAAATTCTTCTATCAGCTGTTGAATCTGTATTCGAGAATAGATATCAATATAGTTAAGGGGTTCATCCCATACATACAAATGGGCTTGCTCACAAAGGCTTTTTGCTATAAGTACTTTCTTCTTTTGCCCTCCAGAAAAATCTCTTATATTTTTTTCAAACTGTATACGCTTAAAGTCCAATTTCCTTAGTATTGCCTTAAACAAACTTTCATTTAAATGGTTTTCCTCTGCAAAGTTTCCAAGTGTTCCTTTTAAATGCGAGGTATCTTGTGACATGTAGGAAATTACAAGGCCAGATCCAATAGTCACTATACCAGTATGTTCTATGGCTTCTCCAACTAGAAGCTTTAACAAGCTAGTTTTTCCACTTCCATTTTTTCCTTTTAAAGCAACTCTATCCCCTTTTTCTATTGTAAAAGAAACAGGAGAAGAAACTACTTTTTCGTTATAACAGACTGCTACATCTTCAAAAGAAGCAAGTTTATTCTTATAATACTCTAGTGGTAAGAGTTTCAAACTTTTAACTGTTTCAATATTTTTTAGTAGTTTAGATTTTTGTTCTATGGCCTTCTCCTGCCTTGCTTCTATTGCCTTTGAACGCTTCATCATTTTAGCTGCTTTATGACCTACATATCCTTTATCAGCTGCACCAATTTTGGAGGCCTCTACTTTATCCGACCAAAGGGCTGTGCGTTTTGCCGATTTTTTTAAACGGACAATATCCTTTTTTAATCGTTGATTTTCCTCAATTTCAAATTGTTGCTGCTTTTCAAAGTTTGCCATCCATGAGGAAAAATTACCCTTTTGTACTTCGATATTGGATCTATTTAAGGACAAAATATGATCAACACATCCATCTAAAAAAAACCTGTCGTGAGATACTAATATAAATCCTTTTTTTCTTTTTAGATAAGCAGATACTATTTCCCTCGCTTTAAAATCCAGGTGATTTGTAGGCTCATCAATTAATAAAAAATGTCCTTCATTCAAGAAAAGAGCTACAAGTAAAGCCTTTGTCTGTTCACCGTTAGAAAGCGTTTCAAAAGGGCGCCAAAGTACATCTGCATCTACTTCAAGATAGGATAATTCCCTTATCAACTCCCACTCTTTAGCAAGAGGACAAACTTCCTGTAAAATTTCTTCTGTCATTTGATTCTTATTTGTAATATTGTATGGAAAATAATCAAATTGTACCGAACTAATTATTTTTCCCTTATATTCGTATTTACCAAGGAAAAGGTTAAGTAGTGTTGTTTTACCTCTTCCGTTTCTTCCTACAAAGCCAAGCTTCCAATCTGTATCCATTTGAAAACTAACATTTTCAAATATATTGTCATAACTTGTTGTATAAGAAAATGTAAGATTTTCTATTTTAATCATGGACATATATATCACTTCCTTTCATAATAAAAGTTCACTATGAAATAAAAACGAGCTGCAAGAAAGTTCATTCTTGCAGCTCGTTATAACATAGCCATACCATTCCTAAATGGGTAGTATAGCTAATTAGAGTTGGATAGATTGATAACTTTCTTACATCAGGCACAGAAGTACTACAAAAATACTTCTGTAAATTCCATTTATTTGTAAGAAAAGTTAATCATCCTTCCACCTCTTTCGTTTCTAAGTAAATAGTACTATATCATAAATTCAAAAAATAAGCAAGTATTGTTATTCTTAAATTTCAAACTTACTGATGCTTTCATCGGTATTTCTAGGAAATATTCCCATTCCGTTACAAAATATATAATTACTCATCTAGGAGAATTATTTGCTGTAACATCTTTTGTTGACTCTCAGTGTAAAACACTTGTTGAAAAACATCAGGATACCTATTTTCCCCACAGCTAAATACTTCCTTTCGTGAGCTGGATGTTGTCCCCATAATGACCAAGTCATCAAAAAATCAAATCAACTCTAATTTCCCATGCTTGTTCTGATACAAGTTGCAAATACTGTATTACGTCCTAAGAAACATCTTGAAATTACTCACTACTATAAACATGTAAAAGCACATCCTAGGAACAAGTCAAAAAATTAGAAACTCCTGCCAGTACATATCTATTTTCATTCATAATTATTATATGTATCATTATTTCTCATATCATCCTTTCCATTGGCAAATATGCTGAGAAATTATTTTTAATTTTTTTCCCTGTTTTTACAAAACTATTTTTCAACCAAAAGGATTCACTTTGTTTATTTCCTTCATCTACTGCAAGTTCTATTTTTATGAATCCACTTTCTTTAAAATAATCTACCATTTCACTAATAATCTTTGTTGCAATTCCTTTTTTCTGATAAGAAATATCCATCATAAAGAATCCTATATATACGACACCACTTTTTGGATAATCTACAATCAAATCTATCACTGCTACGAGAAAATCTCCTTCATAAATACCAAGGTAAAATTTATCTCTATATTCTTTGCCAGTAGGCAAAGCAAACATATCTTCTATAATACTTTTGTTATTAGGAAATGGAGGGTGATATTCATAAAATAAAATATTTTTACTGCATAAATTTAAAATCTTATCTGTATCTCCTTTACTTAACTTCTTTACATCATAGCTTTTACATATCCGTTCTTCATTCATTTTCTTACTTAACCTTCCTATGAATTAGGCATAGCATAGTAAAGTACAGTTTACAAGAGGCTACGCAGGGTAGTCATCTGACAGGAGGTGTACCGTCCGTCAGACTCCACCAGTTTTTCAATTTCGCTGTCCCCATGGGTAAGTTCCACTTGCAAGGCGGTTATCTTTGGATTTGTCTTTGCTGCTTTTTTCTTACCAGTCAGCGTCTTGTAACAGGTTAGCCAAATATCAGCCAGGACAATGCCTTCATAGGGAGCAAGCACCAACACTTGGTCTTTTAGTTCCATGCTCTTTCTGACTTTCACATCTGGCGTTGTCATGGCATCTGCCACCGGCACTATTCATACTTTGAAGGATGCCCTATTGATTGATTGCCTTGCGATACCATTCGCTTGTGTACTGTGTGCCTCGGTCACTGTGAATAATAGCTCCACGGAGTTTAGGATATGCCTTGTAAGCATTATCCAAGGTTTATTCACAGAGGGCAACTTTCCTATTTGTATCCATAGCAAGTCCTAATACAGTGAAATCAAAGCAGTCTAAGATTACTGAAATGTATAGTTTCCGTCCGAAGCCTTACTTTCAGTCATATCTGTAACACATTTTTCAAGAGGTTTTGCGGCAGTGAAATCACGCTTTATCAAGTCATCCGATTTGCGAGCTTCTTTCTCTGCTTTGCTAATTCCCTTAGGCTTGCGCTTTAGTTTGTGATGAAGACCAATTTCTTCCATGACACGGTAAACGGTTCTCTCACCAGGAATAGGTACACCCTCAGGCTGTTTAAGCTTCAATGCCTGATACCTACGAATTCTTCCATGGGTATCCTTGCATGCATCCTCGCTGCAAATAGCAAGCATGGCATCTGCCAACGCCTGGTATTTCCAGGGAGCATCTTTGGTCTTTAGGTACTTATTAAATGCCTGTCTGGAAACATGAAGCACCTTACAATAAAAAGAAATTTTCCCCTTAAGCCTGCCGTCCTCCGTTTTAATAGCAATAAACATCCGTCTCTGTTTTTTGCTGACTTCCTACAGCTGACTGCGAAAAAAGCACGGGCTTTCTCGAGGAATTCGTTTTCTTCCTTTAAGCGGCGCATTCCCTTATCCTGCTCTTTAACACGCTTTCTGAGTTCAATAAGCTCATTGTTAAGGGATAAAGCATTCTCGGGCGTATGAACCCCTTCATTTGCGCTGTGTAATTAAGTCATTTGACTTCCTGCCCATCAAGAGAAGTGCCAAGAAAAGATTTTTTGATAGCAAACCCGGCCAGAGCAGTCAACGGTTAAGATGAACGGGCTATTGAAGTGCACCCCAAAAGTTGGACACCAGATTCTAACTTTTAGAGGTGCATTTTTATGGGAACAGAACGCAAACATTTACTGGCGAATTCAAGCTGTATGTATTAAAATATTTGGAAGAAAACCACTTGTCCTATACAAAGACTGCGGCCTGTTTTTGCATTGACGTTGTTACCGTTTCAAAACGGGCACACCTACGCAGGGGACAAGGAGCAGAAGCCCTTTTTAGAAAGAAAAAGCCAGCCAAAAGCAAGAACCCTCCATACAAGAGTTTAAACGGCTTCAAGAAGAAAATCGATGCCTTCAAATAGAGAAGAAGAAATCAGCAAAAAAGAACGGGTAAGAGCCGTTTATGAACTAAGACAGAAACATCCTCTTGCTGATTTATTAGCAGCTGCCAGAATAGCACGAAGCACCTACTACTATACCCTGAAACAGCTTGACAGACCAGACGCTTATAAAGAAAAAACAATTCATCCATCATCTTTTCCATGAGAATAGAGGGCGTTATGACTACCGTCGGATGACACAGGCTTTAAAGAACTGCGGAGTGATAATGAACCACAAAGTGGTATGGCGGCTTATGAAGGAACCCGGGCTTGTCTGCAAAGTGCGGCTACACTGCTACCGTTCTTATAAAGGCGAGGTCGGAAAGAAAGCCCCGAACCTGCTGAATCGGGAATTTAAGGCTGAATCTCCGAATCAGAAATGGGTAACAGATGTGACAGAGTTTAAGATATGCGGCCAGAAAGTATATCTGTCCCTGATTCTTGATTTATATAACGGAAAAATCATAAGCTTTCAAGTCGAAAAAGAGTATGATGCTGC
>CANOLZ010000115.1 GCA_947567075.1 uncultured bacterium | reverse complement strand
CTCATTGATGAGATAGAGGTATCCTTTGAAAGGGGATTAAATATTTTAACAGGAGAGACGGGAGCTGGAAAATCTATACTCATAGGTTCTGTAAACCTAGCCTTAGGGGGAAAGGCCCAAAAAGGATTTCTTAGGGAACAGGGGGATTCGGCCTTTGTAGAGCTGGTATTTCGCTTAGAAACCCAGGCAGAGAGAGAAGCTTTGGAAGCTTTGGACATTTCAGTGGAAGAAGACCTAGTTATTATGCAGAGAAAATTACTCCAGGGGAAAACAATAGGAAAAATTAACGGTGAGACGGTAACAGCGTCAAGAATGAAGGCAGTTGCAGAAGTGCTCATTGATATTCATGGACAGCATGAACACCAGTCTCTTTTATATAAGAAAAGGCATTTGGAATTGTTAGATAGCTACTGTGAGGAAGAAATTGGAAAGCATAAGGTAAAGTGTAAACGAGCTTTTGAAAAGTATAAAGAACTGAAGGAAAAGTTAAAAGAGGAGACAATGGATGAAGGTGAGAGGGGGAAGGAAATCTCCTTTATGGAATTTGAAATTGGGGAGATTGAAAAAGCCCAATTAAAAAAAGGAGAAGATGTAGTTTTAGAAAAAGATTATCATAGAATGGAAAACAGCAAAAAAATAGTGGAAGCCTTATCTGCTGTTTATGCGGATACAGGTTATGAAAGGGCTAATTCTGCAGGAGAGGGAATTGGAAGGGCCCTTCGGAGTATGGGAGGCATTGCAGACTTAGATGAAGCCCTTGAAGACTTAAAGGGCCAACTAGACGAGATTGAGCATCTTTTAAATGATTTTAACCGTTCTGTAACAGATTACATGGAAGATATGAATTTTCCCCAGGAGGCTTTTTTAGAAACAGCACAGAGGCTGGATACCTTGAATTTGTTAAAAAGTAAATATGGGGATACAATAGAAGAAATATTAAAGTATAAAGAAGAACGGATGAAAAGACTGGAAGTGTTAAATCATTATGAACAATATGTGGAAGGATTAAAAAAAGACTGCCAAAAGGAGGAGGAAGAGCTTATAAAGAGCTGTAAAAAGCTTTCAACCATTCGGAAAAAATATGCAAAGGAAATGTCACAAAAGATTAAAGACGCTCTTGTGGATTTGAATTTTTTAGATGCAAAATTTGAGATTCAAGTGATTCCAAGGGAAGAAAAATATTTTGCTTATGGATATGATCAAGTAGAATTTCTCATATCCACAAACCCAGGAGAGAAAATAAAACCTTTATCAGAAGTTGCTTCTGGCGGTGAGCTTTCCAGAATTATGTTGGCGCTAAAAACAGTGCTGGCAGATAAGGATGGGATCCCTACATTAATTTTTGATGAGATTGATGTGGGAATCAGCGGGAGAACAGCGCAAAAGGTATCAGAGAAACTTGCCCTTATTGGAAGAAATCATCAAATTCTTTGCATTACCCATCTGCCTCAGATTGCCGCAATGGCAGACGCTCACTATCTAATTGAAAAGAATGTGGAAGAAAAAGTGACAAGAACCCATATATATCCTTTAAGGGATCAAAAATCTGATGAAGAGCTTGCAAGGATGCTAGGAGGAGTAGAAATTACAGAAGCAGTGTTGCAGAATGCAAAAGAAATGAAAGAATTGGCAGCAAAAACAAAAAGAAAATGGAGTGAAAATTGAATTTTTTCACATACTAAAAGAGGATATACTACATAGTATATTCTTTTTTATTGTAAAGGATGTGAAGGAATGTCAAGACGGTTAAAAATATATCGAAAAATATTGGAGATTATGATTGTTCTTTGCATAGGAGTCATGGCAGTGATGGGCTATTTGCAAATAAAATCAAAACTCCCTAACGAAATTCGAATCATTGGAGGGAAGGAACAGGATTTAAGTTTTGGAATCCCAGCATCAGGAGATGTCTATGAGCAGACAGTAGAAGCAGGAGATTTTACAAAATCGAACATACCGAAAAATAAGCTGCATTTAAACTTTAAAGAATCTGTAACCATTAAAGGAGAAAGTACAGGAGAGTATGAAATACAGTGTAAGCTTTTTGGATTTATCCCTTTAAAAAATGTAAAACTGGAAGTAATAGAAGAAAAGGAGCTGATTCCAGCAGGACTTCCCATTGGTATTTATGTAAAAACAAAGGGAGTTTTAGTGATTGGAACAGGAACAATTAAAGGGATGGACGGCATAAATTATGAGCCTGCGAATCATTTACTTCTAAGTGGGGATTATATTGAGACATTAAACGGGCAAGAAGTAAAAAATAAAGAAGATCTCATTCAAAAAATGAATCTTTCAAAAGGAAAGGAAATAATATTAGGCATTCGCAGAGGTAAAGAAAGTTTTGGAGTAAAAGTCATGCCTGTACAGACATCACCAGAAGAGTATAAAATTGGAATATGGGTTAGAGATAATACACAGGGAATAGGAACTTTAACCTTTTTGGATGAAAACAATAGTTTTGGGGCATTAGGACATGGGATTAATGATGTGGATACGTCAAAGCTCATGGAGCTGGATGGAGGATTTCTTTATCATACAGAAATTGTATCTGTAATAAAAGGAGAAAGTGGAAATCCTGGAGAACTAACGGGAGTCATTGATTATGCAAAAGGAAATGTTCTAGGAACCATTTTGAAAAATACGAATGGAGGTATTTTTGGAAGTGGAAATTCTCTTCTTATAAACAAAGTAGGACAAGAAGCTCTTCCTATTTGCCTAAAACAGGACATTAAACTTGGACCAGGAAAAATATTATGCAGTGTAAATGGCACTCCTGTTTATTATGATGTAGAAATTACAAAAGTAGATTATTCAGCAGATAGTATTAATAAAGGAATTGTTTTTAAAGTGAGGGATGAAAACCTTTTAGCTCTAACAGGAGGAATTGTTCAGGGAATGAGCGGAAGTCCTATTATACAAGATGGAAAGTTTGTAGGAGCAGTAACCCACGTTTTTGTTCAGGATTCTACAAAAGGATTCGGCATCTTTATTGAAAATATGCTGGAGGCGAACTTGGAATAAAAAGAAGAATGATTAGCAGATAAGGTGGAATGAAAACTAAAATTGTCGTGAAAGCTTGTATTTTGCGTCAAGTTTCTCTTGCAAAATTAGAAGAAGGCCTTATAATAAAAAAAGAAGTTGTAAAAATATGGGAAATAATTAGGAGGTTATGTATGGAGAAACTAAACGTGGCTATTTTTGACGACAATGAAAGGCTTTTAGAAATGGTCCATGACGTTATTAGCAAAGATAAAGATATGGAAGTTGTCGGAAGTGCGAGAAATGGAGAAGAAGCTTACGAAATTATAAAAACAAAAGAACCCGATGTCGTTCTATTAGATTTAATCATGCCAAAAATAGATGGAATGGAAGTAATGCAAAGAGTGAATAAAGATACAACAATGAAAAAGTATCCTATTTTTATTGTTCTTACAGCAATTGGGGACGACAAAATTACAGAGGATGCTTTTAAATTAGGAGCGAAATATTTGATATTAAAGCCTTTTGATCCTATGGTCGTAAAGGAAAGAATCAAAATGTTTCAGAAAACAAAAGAAAATAAAGCCACGCAAATTCGGGAGAAAAGAGATTATGGAACAAATGGAGAAGATAGGGAAAGAAACTTAGAAAGCGATGTGACAAATATTATCCATGAAATTGGAGTGCCAGCACATATTAAAGGGTATCAATACTTACGAGATGCAATTATTATGTCCGTGGAAGATATGGATATGTTGAATTCTATTACAAAAGTTCTATATCCAACCATTGCAAAACATTATCAGACAACGCCAAGCCGGGTGGAAAGGGCTATACGCCATGCTATAGAAGTTGCCTGGAGCAGAGGAAAGATGGATACTATTGATGAGCTATTTGGCTATACAATCAATATGGGAAAAGGAAAACCAACAAACTCAGAATTTATTGCCTTAATTGCAGATAAAATAAGAATTGAATATAAAATGAGCCTATTGGGAAATTCAAAAGTTTAGTCTTTCTTTACTAAAACAAATGATGTATAATGTCCATAAAAGGATATGGAAAGGATTTAGGAGGAAAGTCAATGAAAAATGTGTTATTTGCAACATCAGAAAGTGTGCCTTTTATAAAGACGGGAGGCTTGGCAGATGTGGCAGGCTCTTTGCCAAAATGTTTCCCAAAGGATGAATATGATGTAAGAGTCATTATGCCCAAATATTTATGTATGAAACAAGAATACTTAGAACAGCTTATTTATAAATCTCATTTTTATATGGACTTTAACTGGAAAAACCAATATGTAGGAATTTTGGAGATGGTGCATGATGGCATTACCTTTTATTTTATTGATAATGAAGAATATTTTCATGGTTCGACTCCCTATGGAAATATTCGGGCTGATGTTGAGAAATTTGCCTTTTTCTCCAAAGCGTTATTGTCTGCACTACCCCTTATTGGATTTAGGCCGGACATTATCCACTGTCATGATTGGCAGACAGGGCTTGTTCCAGTATATTTAAAGGAAAGGTTTCAGGGGGATGGGTTTTTTAGGGGTATTAAGTCTGTAATGACAATTCATAATTTGAAATTTCAGGGAGTCTGGGATGTGAAGACGATTAAAAGCATTACAGGATTATCCGACTACTTTTTCACCCCAGATAAGCTGGAGGCATACAAGGATTCCAATTATTTAAAAGGGGGCATTGTCTATGCAGACGCTATTACAACAGTGAGCAATACTTATGCAGAAGAGATAAAGACTCCCTTTTATGGAGAGGGATTGGACGGGCTGTTAAGGGCAAGAAGTAATTCCTTGAGGGGAATTGTCAATGGTATTGACTATAATGAATATAATCCTTCTACAGACGTTTATATTGTCCAAAAATATGATAAAATGAACTTCCGCAAGGAAAAAGTTAAAAATAAAAGAGCTATGCAGGAAGAATTCAACCTGGATCAAGACGATAAGAAGTTTATGATTGGAATTGTAAGCCGGCTTACAGATCAGAAAGGATTTGATCTCATTGCCTATATTATGGATGAGTTATGCCAGGAAGACGTTCAGATTGTAGTTCTTGGAACAGGAGAAGAAAAGTATGAAAATATGTTCCGTCACTTTGATTGGAAGTATGGTAACAAGGTAGCGGCAAATATTTATTATTCGGAAGCCCTGTCTCATAAAATATATGCAGCGGCAGATGCATTTCTCATGCCATCCTTGTTTGAACCTTGTGGTTTAAGTCAGTTGATGAGCCTTCGGTATGGTACTGTCCCCATTGTCAGGGAAACAGGAGGATTAAAGGATACAGTTATTCCTTATAATGAGTATGAAGGTACAGGAACGGGATTTAGCTTTAGCAATTATAATGCCCATGAGATGCTTGGAACAATACGGTATGCAAAGCATATTTTTAATACAAAAAAGAGGGAATGGAACAAGTTAATTGACAGAGCCATGGAAGCTGATTTTTCATGGAATGTCTCGGCAAAAAAATATGCAGAAATGTATGATTGGCTAATAGGATAAAGACATGGGAAAAAACAGAAGAAGACGAAAAGGAAGAGACAGACGCAGGGGAATAATCATGTTGTTTTCTGTCCTTGCTGTCCTTGTTGCCCTTGCTATAGGCGGAATTTGGCTTTTTATAAACAGCAGAAAACCTAAGGAGACAGCAGAAGATTGTCTGAAAAAATACATATCTTTTTTAATAGAAAAGGATTATGTATCCATGTATGCTCTTTTGGATGAGGTGGCAAAGGAGTCTACGTCTTTAGAAACTTTTACGGAGCGTTATGAAAATATATATGGAGGAATTGAAGCGACAGATATTAGCGTTGCTGTCACAAATCGAGA
>CANOLZ010000114.1 GCA_947567075.1 uncultured bacterium | reverse complement strand
CCCATACAAAAGAATTGGAGGGGATGTTTTGAAAAAAAAGAAAAAAGGGCCTTATTTCTATTTAGGTTTACTCTTGTTACTCATGTACCTTCCTATTTTCTGCACAGTGTTTTATTCTTTTAACGCATCAAAAATATCATCTGTATGGGGAGGATTTAGTCTTATATGGTACAAGGAGCTGTTTGCCGACAGAGAAATAAAGGAGGCTTTCATCCACAGTATTGAGCTTGCCCTCTCAAGTGGAAGTCTGGCGGCAGTCATTGGCACTTTAGGCGCCTTTGGAATGAGCAAAACAAACTATAAGTGGAACGAGATAATTTCCTATTTATCTACAATTCCTATTATGATTCCAGAAATTATTTTAGGAATGGTTTTCTTAGGCGTCTTTTCATTTCTTCGAATTCCACTGGGAATGGGGGCTTTAATTATTGCTCACACAACCTTTTGCGTACCTTACTTATTTGTCATGGTTCAGGCAAGGCTCATTGGGATGGATAAGAGTTTAGAAGAGGCGGCGAGAGACTTAGGAGCTTCCAGAATCCGCACCTTTTTTGACATTATACTGCCAGAGCTCATACCTGCTATTTTATCAGGACTTTTATTAGCCTTTGCCATGTCTTTTGACGACGTAGTTATCAGTATTTTTGTTACAGGGCCTAGAACAAACTTACTCCCAGTAAAAATCTATACAAAACTAAAAACAGGAGTAACGCCAGAAATAAACGCATTGGCAACCATACTACTATTTGCCACCATTTTATGTATTTTTCTTTCCGATTATTTGGGGAGGAAGAGAAACAGTCGTACAACAGAGAAAAACTTTTAGAAAGGAGTAGGATATTTCCAATGAATAGAAAAAGAGTATTAGGGGGAGTTATTGGGGTTTTAGCCCTTGTCTTTGCAGGATGTGGAAAAAAACAAGAAGAACTGAATTTATTTACTTGGGATGGAATGTTCCCCCAGGAAGTGTTAGATGGATTTGAAAAAGAGACAGGAATCAAAATTAATTATTCTAATTTTAATTATGATGAGGATATGCTGGCAAAGCTGGAAGAGACAAAAGGTGGAGACTATGATGTAGTTTTAGCTGATGATTATATTATTGAGCTGGCTATCAAGGAAGGGCTTGTGCAGAAGCTGGATAAAGAGAGCCTTTCCAATTTTGGCAACATTAATCCTGTTTATCAAGGGCAGTTTTACGATTTGACAGATGAATACACTGTGCCCTACGGGGTAGGGATTCCCCTCATAGTCTATGATCCAGGGAAGGTGGATTTTGAAATAAAAGGGTATGAAGATTTGTGGAACGAAAAATTAAAGGATAACGTAGCGATAATTGGAAATTACAGGGTAATGAATGGAATTGCCTTAAAAACATTGGGGGAATCCTTTAATGTGGAAGACTTGGATACCATTCAGAGGGCAGGGGATAAAATGCTGGATCTTGCAAAAAACATCCGCCTTATTAGCGACAGCAATACCCAAGATTACATTTTAAGCGGAGAGGTGAGCGCTGCCTTTATGTACACTTCCCAAGTAAACCAGGCTATTAGCGCCAATCCAGAGTTGAAAACCGTTTATCCAGAGGAAGGCTTAGGATTTGGCATTATTGCTGGATTTATACCCTCCAATGCTCCAAACCAAAAAGGAGCCAATGCCTTTTTAAATTATTTGCTCCGCCCAGAAATCAGTGCAAAATGTGCAGAATTCACCCAATATTATTGTGCCAACAAAGCTGCCGACGACTTGATTTCCCAGGAGCTTAGAGACTTGCTCGTCCTGCCAGAGTCCATTACAGAAGGGGAGATTATCCAAAATATTTCCCCTGAAGCAGAGGAACTCCACAGCCAAATATGGAATGAGTTCCAAAAAGCCTGTGAATAAAAAGGAGATGGATAGAACTATGGAGCTATGCTATCTTGTAGGGGCAGGAGAGTTTCAAAAAGAGTTTTTTTCCTATAAAGAGGGAGAGCTTCTCATTGCTGTGGACGGGGGTTACGCCCCCTTAAAGGAATTAGGAATAAAGCCCCATATTGCCATTGGAGATTTTGACTCTCTGAAGGAACGGGGAATAAGCAGAGAAGAAATGGAAAAGGAAGGTTTTGCAATAAAAAACCTGTCTTGTGAAAAGGACGAAACCGATGTATTTTCAGCTCTTTCCTATGGTCTGGACTTGGGGAAAAAAGAATTTCATATTTATGGGGGCTTAGGGGGAAGATTGGATCACACCATCGCCAACATCCAATGTCTGAATTATTTAAAAAGCCAGGGGGCTTTTGGATATTTATATGGGATAAAGAACATACTGACCGTAGTGGAAGAAGAAAGCCTCTCTTTTCAAAGAGAGGCAGAAGGCTTCTTTTCTTTATTTGCCATGGATGAAAGAGTGAAGGAAGTAACTTTAGAAGGAGTGAAATATCCTCTTTCCAATGCCCTTTTGACCAACGAATCTCCTGTAGGAGTCAGCAATGAATTTATTGGAGAAAAAGCAGTGATTACTATAGGAAAGGGAAGGGCTTTACTTATTTTTCCTTATATGGACAGAGAACTTTGGATACGTAAAAAAGATAGGTAAGGACTAGGCTTGTTTTCTCTTGCAAGAAGAGTGCAAAGCGTGTATAATTCAGGGCGGATAGATGGAATTAGGAAAATGGGAAGGAGAATGTAGTATGGATAAAAAACCAACTGTGCTTATGATTTTGGATGGTTATGGATTAAACAGTAAGGTAGAGGGGAATGCAATCGCAGAGGCAAAAACCCCTGTAATGGATAGATTAAAGGAGGAGTATCCTTTTGTGAGAGGGAATGCCAGTGGAATGGCAGTAGGACTTCCCGAGGGACAAATGGGAAATTCAGAAGTGGGACATTTAAATATGGGAGCAGGCAGAATTGTTTACCAGGAGCTCACAAGAATCACAAAGGAAATTGAAGACGGAACCTTCTTTGAAAATAAGGTTTTATTAAAAGCAGTGGATAACTGTAAGAAACAAGATTCTGCCCTTCATCTGTTTGGCTTGTTGTCAGATGGAGGGGTTCACAGCCATAATACCCATTTGTATGCCCTTTTAAAACTGGCAAAACAGCATGGGTTAGAAAAGGTGTACGTACACTGTTTTTTAGATGGAAGAGATACACCTCCTACAAGTGGAATAGAGTTTGGAAAAGAGTTAGAGGAGGAAATGAGAAAAATAGGCGTAGGTAAAATCGCCTCTGTGATGGGCCGTTACTACGCCATGGACAGGGATAATAATTATGACAGGGTGAAGCTGGCCTATGACGCTTTGACAAAGGGAGAAGGAGAAAAGGCAGATTCTTTTCTTTTGGCAGTTCAGTCTTCTTATGATAAGGATAAGACTGACGAATTTGTATTTCCAACAGTAGTAGAAGAAGGGGGAAAGCCTGTAGGACTTATTAAGGAGAAGGATTCTGTCATTTTCTTTAATTTCCGCCCAGACAGAGCAAGGGAAATTACAAGGGCTTTTTGTGATAATGACTTTAAAGGATTTGACAGAGAGAAAAGGATTGAGCTTGTCTATGTATGTTTTTCCGATTACGATCCTACAATACCTAATAAAGAAGTAGCCTTCGAAAAAATTTCTGTGAAAAACACTTTTGGAGAATGGCTTGCCGCTAATCATATGACTCAGGCTAGAATTGCAGAGACAGAAAAATATGCCCATGTCACCTTTTTCTTTAATGGAGGTGTGGAAGAGCCTAACGATGGAGAAGATAGAATATTAGTCAACTCTCCAAAAGTGGCCACCTATGACTTAAAGCCGGAGATGAGTGCCTATGAAGTGTGTGATAAGCTGGTTCATGCAGTAAAAGGAAAAAAGTATGATGTCATTATTATCAATTTTGCCAATCCTGATATGGTAGGACATACAGGTAAGGAGGACGCAGCTATCAAAGCAGTGGAAACTGTGGACGAATGCATTGGAAAAACTGTGGAAGCAGTAAAGGAGACGGATGGAGTCATGTTTATATGCGCTGATCATGGGAATGTAGAACAAATGGTAGACGAAGAGACAGGAGCTCCTTTTACAGCCCACACAACGAATCAAGTGCCCTTTCTCCTCATTAATTATGATCCAGCATACACATTAAGGGAAGACGGATGTCTGGCTGACATTGTTCCTACTTTAATTGACACAATGGGCAAAGTACAGCCAAAAGAAATGACAGGTAAGTCTTTATTGATAAAAAAATAAAATCAAAAATATTTAGGAAGTATCAAAACCAATTTATCACGAACTCTGGATCCAGGACGGTATTCGCCTTCCATAACCTAGGGGAGGATGTGAGCAATGTCAGTCACATCCTCCCTTTAACTTTATCCCGAAAAAGAAAAAGATGGCTAACGACAACCACCTTTTCTCCGTTACATGTTATAATGAAACTATGCAAAAACAAGACGATTATAACAAATTTTTTGAATGAGGCCAACAAAAAATGAACTTCAGATTTTTGGAATGGCATTTTTCCCATGACGATCCTGCCGATTCTTCAGGTCTGCCTGTTGTTCAGATAAAGGGAGAACCGGGTATAATCCAATCATGATGTACACTGTCATTACCTATGCAAACATGGGCATGGTATGCGCTGCCTAGCGTATTGTGGAACGATGTGAAAGAGATCTTGCTTTTATCTGGTGGAGGAGCTTTAAAAATCAGTATAAACCAACAGCCCTAGAAAAATATAATTTGGATGTAGACAATCGGTCTGCCCAGCAGCAGTCTTTTTCTTTTCTGCCGTTGGGCAGACATTTTTTCAGGTTATTGAATTACTCGTCTTTTATGCGGGGTAGTAATCAGAACATACAGAGTGAACCACGCAATACAGTGAATAACCAAGATGCCCACATCTTTTATCGCTGCTCCCATGTTTCCGGCAGACAGGGACATAATGCCCTCGAAAGCGGGCTGGGCTGGGACGATATTGCAAACTACGGCCAATGGCCCTCTCACCCCGATGAGAGCGCACACAAGCGGTACAGCCAGAAACAGCAGCATAATAATTTTGACATAAACCATACCGATCATCAAGCCGTTGGAGAGCTTGCCGATAAACAGCCCAATTAGTGCCGCCACAAAGGACGACAGGACAATCCGTGGATCTATGTCAATACTTTGGAGACAAAAAGTGGAAAGTTTATGCTACTTTTTTGATGCCTCATCCTCCTTTTGCAGTGGTGTCATATAACCAATGGCACTAGGAATCCTTTTTCGGTTATACCAGCCCTCTATATACTCAAAGATTGCCCTCCGAGCTTCTCTGAAATCCTGATATGTATGCAGATATATCTCTTCTTTTTTTAACACCGAATGGAAAGATTCTATGCAGGCATTGTCATAGGGATTCCCTTTACGGCTGAATGAATGGTGCATCCCGTGGCTGCTCAGATAACTCTCAAATGCATAGCTCGTATACTGGCTACCAAGATCGCTGTGGACAATGATTCCCTGTGTATTTTTCACATTCAGACAGGCGTTCTTTACTGCATCCACTGCCAGCTCAGTCGTTATGGATGTTCCATAGGCATATCCGATGATCTTGCGGCTATATAGGTCCATAACGGATGCCAGGTAGGTCCATCCTTCTTTCAGCACATGGATGTAGGTGATATCCGTACCCCCTTTCTGATGGATGGTTTCTGCCTCAAAGTCACGTTTCAAGATATTTCCTTTATCATTCGGGACAGTTTCATGGTTGGTATGGTAGTTATACTTTTTTACTACTACAGACCTTAATCCCTGTTGTGCCATATGCCTCTGGACACGCTTTACGCTGCAGGGAGTCCCGTTATTATTGAGGGTACGGCATATTTTGACAGCACCATACCTCTGTTTTGAATCATCGTAAGCCTGTCTCACCTTTCTGCCAAATTCCTCATATTCCTCCTGTTTGTTTGAGGGTACACCAACCAGAGCCTTGTAATAGGTACTCCTTGGGAATTTCAGGGCACTGCAAAGCTG
>CANOLZ010000113.1 GCA_947567075.1 uncultured bacterium | reverse complement strand
ACAGTATCTCCTTGTTGCTTATTTTAAGATTTCATAACCCAGACTGCTCCTACCTTCATTTTCACGCTCCCTTTGTTTATTTTTCCACGGGTTCCTTTCTTTATGTTAAAATATAGACAGGCACCTCTTTGGATAAAGCATACAAAAGAAGATTTCAAAAATTTTCTGTATCCTTATCTGTACAAGGTTATTTGCAGTAGAGAAAACATTTAAACCCTGAGGTTTTTCCCTATCTTAACCAGAAATACCTCATGGATTTCTATCATTCTGATGGGCCGAGACTAGGGAAGGGCTATTTGCTAATTTTGCTACATCAAAGCAGTAGTACTGAATTTAAAGAAAAGCAGGGAAACTTTTGGAAACAGCGGCAAACAACATTTCAAAACAGGACAAGTCTGCGCCCTGGTAAGTGGAATGAATGATATTTTAAATCATTTTTATCTAGAAAGGAACTTGCATTGCTGACAAATCTTCCGGATACAGTGTCCATAGAAGAATTCGTAGATTTGTATTCCAAGAAATGAGCAATTGAAAAGAAATACTACACCTAAAAAAATAAAAGGAAATTTGAGAGTATGGCAGGAAAAACATCCGTGTATGTGTACCAGGATTTCTTGGCACAGGTTTTAGTGTATTGTAGGTTTAGGGCATCTGCAACCGTGCAGATAAGGAATCCAAGGCAGAGGGGAGAGAGAGAAGGCAGAAACATCCAATACATGCTAATGAACATGCTCCAATCAGCCTTATGAAAGAGACTATGTTAAAAATTTTTTTGGAAATGGAAGAAAAAACGCTTTCAAAAGCGAAGCCAGTTGCAGGAGGAAATGGAGAGCTATGTCCTTCCGATAAGGGCATTGCCCAGTAAAGAATGCAGTAAGAACCTTTCCAATAAATATAAAACTAACCAAAAGAAAAGTGTTTAAAATGCCTAAGTCCCGTTCAGGGGAATTTATAAGCATTTTTAGATGCAGCTAGATTTGTTTTAAAAAGTTTTGTATAGTATTCCTCAAATACATGGCATATTTTCTTAAGTTTATGACGTTGGGCTTAGCCCTTAGTAAAAGCTTAACTCCTTTTCTAATGGGACAACATTTGGAATGCTCCCCATAACTTCTTGTTAATCCAGCAAATATCCTGCTTTATAAGAGCACTCCAGATAACTGGGATTTTGGTAATAAAGAGCTGTTTCAAAGTGAGATATTTTATCACTTATAAAAGAAGAGAAAATTTTTATTAATTCCTCGACCTCATTTCCAAGTTGTGCACAATCTTCAATCATAATACTATATAATTTTCCAATGTCCATAAAACTAGGAATGGTATATTTACACTCTATAATTGTGTCAAAATTTCCCTTTAATATTTTATACTGTTGAATCACTTCATCACTCACTTGCTCAAAAGACAAGCAATGGTTAACTTCTGTATCATATAATTGTTTCTCAATGCCCTCTCTGCCTAAAGCTTATAGGCTTAAATTTATGATATATTCCAAACCCTGTTGTTCCTTTTGTCAGTCTATTTTCCACACCATCATCATGCCTTACATAGATTACCTCAACACCGGATTTACGGGCTTGGTTAATAAGTTTGTCAATACGATGTTCAAATACTTCAAATTCATATAGCATATGATTTGTAATTTGTTTTTGTATATCGACAGCCAAAAGTATCCTTTCATATTCCCCTCACAATTCTTATTGATTACTCTATCATTTTTTTCGCCTCTGTGGGCTTGAGTTTTTCAGCAAGTCCGACTTTTCCTCAATCTTTTTCAGCGACTTTTTTTCCTCTGACAACTTCTTCAAATTTAAGTCTCTTACAGATAAAAACCAAAGATCCTTGCTCTTTGTCGCTGTCCCCACTGACAATTTCATCAACAGTCTGTAAAACCCTTTCAGATAGCCAATACCCCTATTTTCATGACAGGTTGTGATGGGCTTTCATGATTCGTTGACAACGGAATAAGAAAGGCGATATATGACAAAAAAGTACCTGGACACAAATATCCCGCAGCATAAAATAGAATCCCTTGCCCGGTGCTTACTTTCCAAAATTCAAAAAAGAGTTTGAAGAGTGTAAAGCATAGAAGGTAAAGGAAGTGTACAAGAAAAGAAGTGTACATTAAAAGCAGCGATATCACTCACGATATCGCCGCTTTTGATTTAACACTCAAGATATACTAAAAATCCGAAGCCGTACCCCATTGAAACCGGGTTCGGATTATCCTTATCTGGTGCGGTTAACAGGACTTGAACCTGCACGTCTGTTGACAATAGAACCTAAATCTATCGCGTCTGCCAATTCCGCCATAACCGCAAAAACAATATTCCAATAAAAGAATGCTTATTTATTATACTCTTAGTACCTATCCTATGTCAAGATATTTTTACTTCATCATCTTTACAATCTCGTCCAAAAGGCAGGCGGCAGCTGCTTCTTTGCTCATACAAGGCAGCTGCTTATTTCCATCTCTCGTAATCAATGTAAGAATATTTGTGTCCACCCCAAAACCAGCTCCCTGCATTTTCAAATTATTTGCCACGATCATGTCAGCCTTTTTCTTCTCCAGCTTTGCCCTAGAATTTTCTAACATATTCTCTGTCTCCATAGAAAATCCGCACAAAAACTGCCCCTGCCTTTTATGTTCCCCAAGCCATTTTAAAATATCCCTTGTCCTCTTTAAAGAGATGGACATAGGTCCATCTGCCTTTTTTATCTTTTCTTCCTTTACTGTTTCTGGCGTGTAGTCTGCAACTGCAGCTGCCTTTATAATAATATGAAAGTCTTCATAATGTTTCTTTACAGCTTGAAACATTTCCTGGGCACTTTGCGCTTTTACTGCTTCCACATAATGGGGCAGAGGTACCAAAGCGTTTCCTGTAATTAATAAAACTTCTGCCCCTTTCTTCATGGCTTCCTTTGCAATAGCATACCCCATCTTTCCTGTTGAATAATTAGTAATAAAACGCACTGGATCAATAGATTCTCTCGTAGCTCCTGCTGTCACAAGCACTTTTTTTCCTAACAATGTTTTTGGATATTGAATCTCCCGCAGTATTCCTTCTAACAAAACCTCTTCTGGGACAAGCTTACCAGCCCCTACATCTCCACATGCCAGCCTTCCGCTGTCAGGACTTATAATTTCCATTCCATATTTTTTTAACTTTTCTATGTTGTCCTGAACAATAGGATTTTCATACATGTTTGTATTCATAGCTGGGGCTATTATCTTTTTACATTTACATGCCATGACCGTTGTGGTCAGCATATCGTCTCCTATCCCGTTTGCCACCTTGCCAATGACATTGGCGCTTGCTGGAGCCAGCAAAACAACATCTGCCTTCCTGGCCAGTGCAATATGGCCTACATGATACTGAAAACTTCTATCAAAAGTATCTACCAGACATTTTTGATTTGTCAAGGCCTCAAAAGTAACAGGATTTATAAAGTTCGTTGCATTTTTCGTCATGATGACGTGAACTTCACATTGAAGTTTTACAAGCATGCTGGCTAAATTTGCAATTTTATATGCTGCAATGCTGCCGCTCACCCCTAAAATGACTGTTTTTCCTTTTAGCATAGCATTTGTGCCTTTCCCCGTCTTCTTCTATAATATTGCTCCACTAGTATAGAGTAACTGTAACAGTTCATCCCTTTGTTCTGCATCTTGGGCACTAATAATATCTTTTTTTAAATTTTCCAGCTCCACAGAACTCCCTTCTTTCAAGTTCAGTTTGTGCTGCAATTCTCTCTTAGCCTCTTCCGCCTCTTGTGCAAGGCGTCTTGTTCTTGCGCTAGACCTTTGAATAACAGCAGATTCCATGGCATCAATGAAACGCCCCCACCCTCCATTTTCAAAGGACTTATTCTTTTCTTGAATATTTTTCCCCCCTTGAATACTATTTATAGGTTCAACTCTCATATAATCAAAACTACTCATCCTTTATTCCTCCTTTTTCCCTACGAGTACTCTGGAAAATAAAATCCAACAGTTCAAAAAAGTACCCAGTATTTTATTATATATCGGATAGTAAACAGAAAATCTCAATGGCTTCGTTTAATGAAAGTAGGTATTTTCAACAATTTCTCCACAAGCTATTTTTTCTCCTGAATTTCCCGAGGGCTGTGTATGAAAATCATCAGGAAGACTATGAATGACAACTGTCCTTCCTATAATATCTTCTGGCAAAAATCGGTTCGTTAAAAAAAGCATCCAGGCAAATCCATTATTTCCAAATAGAACAGGCATATCTCCCCTATGGGCAGGATGTCCACATTCATTTGTATTGTAGTGGCTTCCAGTTAATTGAAAGGGATCCCCTTCCTCCCCTTGACATTGTCCTCCTTCATGGATATGAAAGCCAAAAATTTCACTGTCACAAAATTTTTTCTTTCTTGGCAGACCTGTTATTTCTGCTGCAACGATTGTTCCTCCTGGTACACAGTAAAAATTTACATATCCTGCTATTTTGCAGTACTCCTCACTTCCTTTTACAACAGCACATGCCCTTGGGCAGGCTAACATTAAGTTCTGCAAAATAGTATTCATCATACATTCCATTTCCATTCGCCTCCTTTAACTAATATTTTAATATATGTCAAGAAAGCAGAATGTTTCAAAAAAAAGAATTTCTAAATATTTCTTTTTTCTCTTCATATTTCCCATTCTTTTACCGATATAGTTATTGCATAAGGATTTTGTAATACCTGAGAAAGGCACTGGCAACATCTTCGTTCCAGTGCCTTTCTTCTGCTATTTTATAGGGAAAAATAAGAATGGTCAACGCTTAAAACATCCGTTTCCTCTAAACTTGTTTATCCATCCCTACCCCTTTTAAATCTTCCTCTAGGAGCTTTTGTTTTTCCAATAGTTTCTTTACTTCCATTTCAAACTTATTCTGTTCGCTGCTTACTTCCTGAATATTCTCTAGCTGACTTGTTTCCTCCTTTGCAGCAGCATCTTCTGTCTTTGCCTCTTCCTTTTCTTTTTCTTCCTCTATCTTCTTATCTACATACTCTTTGGACTCATCCACGAGCATACCTATTATTTCTTTGCTGGCTGCCTTCAATATTTCTTCAGATTCTTTCTTGGCATTAATCATTCCACGGGATTTTAGCCTTGCGGTTTTGATTCCCTTTATTTCTCCATCTGCCTGTAATATTTGTTCTTTATTATTACTTAATAAAGACTTATAGTAATCTTCTGCCTGGTCATATTCCAGCATTCTCTCCTGATACTCTGTCTTAGGGCCCATTTCCTTAAGGCGTTTTGACTCCTCCTCAGATAGGTTAAAAGGTTCTTTGGAAGCCTTTCTCAAAATCTCCAAATCTTTTTCTTCTTGGCTCTCCTCAGTGATGCCCATCTTCTCCTTTAATTTCTCCTTCTGAGTTTCTATCTCATTTATCTCAGACAAAAGCTCTTTGGATTCCTCTTTTAATGCAGCAATCATATCTCTATTATCCGTAATCGTTTGATCCATTTTTTGATCCACTGCCCGGAAATCCATGATTGCTTTATAAGCTTGTTTCCTTGCCTGCTCCCTTTTCATGGAAATTATATCATCTTTTAAATTTAGTTTGCTTGCAAAAATAGAGCCATTTTTTAACTGTTCCTCCTTTTCTGTCCCTTCCTTTCTGTTTCTGCTTTGAACATTTACTTGAAAAATACTGTTTTGATCATTTTGAATCATCATTGATGCCATAAGCTATCCTCCTTGATATTTTCACTTAAATCCATTTATATATGGGCAAAAAGTAGTTCCTTCCATTCATGAATTCTACTTTTATTATATATCGTCATATTTTCATATACTAGTAAGTTTTATAAACTATTAAATTCTTAAGAATATTCAAAGATATAGTATTTCCTAAAAACTATGAGATCTTTTTTACTCAAATAAAAAAATGGACTTTTTATACAACAACTATAAAAAGTCCATTGCAAATGAGACATCGGGGATTCGAACCCCGGACAACTTGATTAAAAGTCAAGTGCTCTACCAACTGAGCTAATATCCCATTTATACCTTATTATTAAATTTAGTAGGCAATAGAACATTATACTTTTTCCTGCCTGCAACTGGGCTAGCTGGATTCGAACCAGCGAATGCAGGAGTCAAAGTCCTGTGCCTTACCGCTTGGCGATAGCCCATCAAAAGGTGGATAGAGGGACTCGAACCCTCGGCCTCCAGAGCCACAATCTGGCGCGCTAA
>CANOLZ010000112.1 GCA_947567075.1 uncultured bacterium | reverse complement strand
AGATCACAAATCTTTAAAAAACCAAAACGATGAAATTGGGCATGATAAAATTTTTCATGCGTATGTCCTGTATCTTCATTAGGTTTCCCTTGACGCTCCTCAAACACCCATGTTATAATGGTACTCACCAGAGGGTATAAGGGGGAAAACAGAGCATCTAAATATCTAATTGAAACACAGCATCGGAGGAAATTCATGACTTGAAAGAGTCTTGAATTTCCTCCGATTTTTCTGGTGTGCCGGGCATGGCAATAATCTAGCTGGTGAAAGTGCAGGCACAGGTATTTACCACCAAGTGTAGCGGAGGGCAAGTTGGTGTCAGTAATGGCATAGATGAAGGAAGCGCATAGCAAAGTTCTTGAGCCTATGAACAGAAACTTGATAAGGCGATTAGGTGGGTAAGGTTGCCAGACAAACCAAAGCCCGAATGGTAAACGAATACCAAAGTTGTAAATCAAGAGGTTGTGGAACGAAAGATGAGTGCCTTACCCTAGGAGACCCTACCCACATATCTGAAAGATATGGTCGAAAAAGATTTGGGGAGGGAGTCAGATGAAGTCATAGTAGGCAATCCCAGCAGAGCTGGGATAACAGCCGAAGGACTGAAACGATTTATAGTACAAATCATTATTAAAAGAAACATGCACGAGCCAGAAATCAGATGGATGGGAAGAGTAGGAGCGTAACTGAGGGATACCTCTATATCGGGAGGTGAAGTGCTCTAATAAAGTTGTGACGGAAGTGGCTAATGAGATATAATTAAAAACGCAAGAAAAGAGGAACTCATGATGTCACAAAATTACACACCCAAGTTTAAAAAGAAGATGGTCCGTCTTCACGAGGAAGAAAGACGAACCTACAGAAGCATCCCTGCAGAGTATGGCGTGTCCAAAGCCAGCATCTCCAAGTGGTGCAGCGAATTCAGCAAAGAATGCCAGACAGACCCTAAAGCCAAAGAAGATTATGACTCCATGAAGGAGAATCTCCGGTTAAAACGGGAAAACAATGAATTACGGAAGGAAATCGTATTCTTAAAAAAAGCGGCGGCATTCTTTGCAAAGGAAATCGATGAGAGGCTTATCGGTTTATTGACAGCCATAAGGAAGAATTCGGCGTCCTCTGGCTGCTGAGACGGCTGGCGATCTGTCCAAATGCATACTATAACTACCGGAAACACCCCAAGGCGGATTAGTATACTCAAAAAAAGAAGATCCATGAGCAGATTAGAGACATCTACCACCGCCACAACGGTGTGGACGGCTACCGCAGCATGACTGAATATCTGAGGCGTGAAGGGCACAGTTCCAGCACCACAACGATCCATAAATACATGAACACAGAGATGGGACTACGTTCTGTCGTCCGCCAAAAAAGCCAGGGACAAAGCCCACAAAGTGTTTGAAAACCGATTGAAACAGGACTTTACTGCTGAAAAGATAAACTGCAAATGGTGTACGGATTTCACATACATATCTGTTCCTGAAAAATGGGGAAGTGCGATATAACTGTACAATCATAGACATTTATGACCGCAGTGTAGCCGACAGCATAACAGACCTGCACATCACCAGCGACCTGGCAATCCGCACATTGCAAAAAGCGTTGGATTCACAGCGCCTTTCAAAGGGGGACTAATCCAATCCTGCACAGCGACCAAGGGAGTCAGTATACATCAAAGGCTTTCGTAGAATTCTGCGAATCCGTCCATGTGGCCCAGAGCATGAGCAAGGCCGGATACCCATATGACAATGTGCCAATGGAAAGGTATTTCAACACTCTTCAGAACGAATGCACCAACCTATACGAATTCCGGACGCAGGAGGAACTGTACCGGACTGTGGAAGAATTCGCCTATGCCACCTACAACCATGTGTGCCCGCACAGTTACAATGGCTACCGTACACTATACCAGGTGCGGACAGCTCTGATAGCCTTCCGGCAACAATCCAATAAAATTTTAGCCACAAGTGTTACAAAAACGCTTGACCACAACAACCTCTACATTTCTTCTAGGATGCTAGTTATAGTCCTAATTTTTTTAACCTTTTTAGCCGTTCCTTCCGTACTTTGGAACGCATCATTAAAGCATCTCTTTGCCTTTTAATGATGATGCAGTGACGGACAAAAATGAATACCCCTGTGAGCATAATAAGAAGAGTGAAAAGAAAGAAATAAAAGAGTTTATTCTGAATAAAAGGCTTTGGGGAGGGAGGTTGTCCTGCCTCTAAGTTATCTAAGGACTGTTCGGTTTCAAAAGGGGACATTAAGTTTATGTCTGTATTCAAAACCGTTTTTTCTGTTACAATAGTCCCTACAGGAATTCCATTGTAAGTGTAAGCAATTTGGGAGATGGCACTTCCATTTTGTTCTGCCATGGAAAAGGAGGGACTCGTGTCAAAAAAAGAAGCTGTATTTGGCAAAATAATTTGGGACATAGGATTGGAGGAAATGACAGAGAAAGCATCTCCATCTGGAAATCTCGTTTCCTCCATAGCAATGGAATGAAGGGTAAAGTTGTTAAATCCATAGTCAAAAAGTTCGATAGTATCTGTAAACTGGTCTGGAGATTCTTCCTTAAAAACAACGCAAATAAGCTTCATACCATTTTTTTGTGCACAGGAAACCAAAGTCTGACGGGATTGTGAGGTAAATCCTGTTTTGCTTCCTACAATATATTCATAAGGTTTTTTTCCATTTAAAAAATGATTTTTTGATCGAATGGTAAAAGTATCTGGCTGGGTATTTGTCGCATAAAAATTGTAAGTGGGAGTCCTGGAAATCTGACAAAGAAGGGGATTTTGAAAAAATTCCCTTGCAATGAATGCTAAATCCAGGGCAGTAGTATAGTGATTTTCGTCAAAAAGGCCATTGGCATTGACAAAATTAGAGTTTACACATCCAAGCTCTCTTGCCCTTTGATTCATCAACTCAGCAAAAGCGCTCATACTTCCACTAACATGTTCCCCAGCAGCATTGGAAACTTCATTGGCAGATTCCACTAACATCCCGTAAAGACATTGCTCTACCGTTATTTTTTCTCCTGCATCCATTCCCATATTGGAGCCGTCATAAGGGACACTGTATACCGCTTCTTTGGAAAATTCAACGATTTCATCCAAGGAGCAGTTCTCTGCTAAGAGAAGGCTTGAGAGAATTTTTGTTGTACTGGCTGGATACATTTTTTCGTTTATATTTTTTGCATATAGAACAGTCCCTGTAGCAGCATCCATAAGAACAGCAGATTGGGCAGAAATTGCTGGGCCAATGGGCCAGTTTTCCCAGTCATTGGATTGGATGGGTAGATATTTTCTATTTTCTGCCTCCTGCTTATGGTCGATAACTTCTGCAAATAAAGAAGAGGGAAGTATAAGGCAAAGGCAGAAGAAGGTGAGAAAAAAGGCGAATAAGTAATTTGGTTTTTTTTTCTTATTTACGTATTTCATTTACATTCCTCTGTTTCATAGATTTCTTAATATAATAATATATCATATTTTATTTTTCCATGCACCTAAAAATTTAGACATTTTCTTTTTTTTATTTTTTGGAGTTATGAGACAAGGGGTGACGTCTTCCAATAGGTATTGGACTAGATTTATGTAATAATAAAAGATGAAATAGGGAGAGACAAAATAAAAAATGTATAAATTTTTAAAATTGGCGAATACTCCATGTATAAATAAGAAAGGGGTGTTACGATGTCTGGCAAGAGGGCAAAGAAAAAAAAGAATTTGAAAATAGATGAACTGACACCAGAAGAAAAAATGAAATATGAGATTGCTGCAGAGATGGGGCTGCTTGATAAGGTGATGACAGAAGGATGGCAGGCGCTGTCTGCAAAGGAAACAGGAAAAATTGGAGGAATGGTTAGCAGAAGGAGAAAAGCAGAAAAAAGTCATTAATGTAATTATTGGAGTTGATTGTGCATTTTCAAGAAAGCTATGTAACGGACTAAGTCCCTCCTGTTTGTTCTTGTCAGAGATTGGGCTTCTAAAATAAAGTGATTCATGGAAATACCGTCCACATATTGTCTAGTCATATCAGAACTTCCAGGAAATTTTGGAGGTATCCATAAAAGGTAATCTGCGCTGACTTGATAAAATTGTATTAACTGAATGAGTATGGGAATAGGAATCTCCCTCGTTCCTGTCTCGTAGTTGGAATAAGTCTGCTGGGCGATTCCTAAGTAATTTGCTAAATCCTTTTGCGTCAGATCTCTGTCAATGCGCAGCTCTTGTATAATATGGTTTATTTCTTTCATATATTTCCTCATTTCTATATTCCATAAATGTATGCTTTTTCCTCCTGCTATACTACATATTGTTGTGAATACAATAGCATAAACGGGAAGATGGTTATAAATAAAACAATAAAATGGAGTATAAATGACAGAAATACAACAAATAAACGTATATTTAGATAAAAGATAGAATTGTAGTTTATTTCTTGTTATAATAATTATAGGGGGACAAGAGATGATAAATATTGCAATTTGCGACAGTGAAAAAATTACATGCAGGCAGACAAAAGAGTATGTGGAAGCCTATGGAAGAAGTCAGGAGGAAGTATTCAATGTTTGGATGTTTTCCAGTGGCGAGGAGCTTTTAAATGTTTATTTTCCTGTTTTTCATATTATAATAATGGAAATATGGTTAAGTGGGCTGGATGGGTTAAAAGTGGCAAAAACATTGAGGGATAAGGGAAGTAGAGTTATTCTTATTTTCCTCACATCTAGTACGGAACATGTATTGGATGCTTTTGAAGTGGAAGCCCTCCACTATTTAAAGAAGCCAACAAAGTATAGGGAATTGGCTTTGTCTATTGACAGGGCGATTCGACAGGTGAAAATAGAACAAAAGGAGCAGAGAATAGGAATCCGAAATGGGAGAACAATATGGATTGTGGAACAATCTAAGATTAAGTACATAGAAACATGGGGAAGAAAAACTATTGTCTATACAGAGGAGGGAAAAATGATTAGCAGCCAGAAAATGTATGAATATGAAAAAGAATTGGCAGAAAGAAGCTTTATCCGTTGTCATACAGCTTTTATAGTGAATATTGCCCATATTTTAAAAATTGAAAAGGGAGAAATTGTACTGGTCAGTGGGGAAAGTATTCCCTTAAGCCGTAAGAGAAGGAGGGATTTTACAACAAAGCTGCAAAACTATGTATTATTTCTGGGAGACTGAATCATTCATACTTTCTACAAACATAGAAGAAATAAGAACATAGGCTGTTTGACGTGAAGGAAGAAAGGAATTGAAGAAATGGTTTCAATATTTTGTAGAAAGTATGACAGCCTGAAGATTGTACGACTATTATATCATGGGAAAAAGAATACATTCATGCCGTTTATACACGAAATAAGACAATTTAAGTCGAAAAGTGGAAAAAAGCATTATGGAAGTATTCTTATGAGAGGGTGCTATCTGGCCTTTTATTTAAAAAGGGCAGAAGAATCATTACGAAAAGGACACCTGTTATCCCTTGCATAACGTTAAAGGGTATTTCCACAAAGGATTGTACCATGGCAGAGCTTAGGGAGGCTGAAGAAAAGTTTCCGTTTGTAAAGGATACGACAAAAATATTATATAAAAAATATCCTGCCACCATAAAGAGTTCTCCAAATATGCTGCTTAAGAAAAGAGGAAGAAAGGTTCCCTTCCTGTTTTTACTTTTTTTCTTAAGAAGAGAAAAGGCACCTCCCCCAATCATGGCAACCCCTCCTTTAATAAAAAAGGTTCCAGGAGCAAAGATAAGGTAACCAGAAAGGAGATCTGCAAGCATAGATCCAATTCCTCCTGCTAAGGCTCCATAGACAGGTCCTAAGAGAATTCCAGAAAGCAAGACCAGCCCATCTCCTATGTGGACATAACCCATTGTGGGGGTAGGCACTTTTATGACCATTGTCCCGATACAGCATAAGGCAGTCATAAGTGCGGCAGTTACCAGAAACTTTGTGTTAGAAAGTGTTGTTGTATGCATGTTTTTCCTCCTTACATAAAGCAATGATTTTTTTATATCGGTATATGGTTTATTATAGGCAAAAGTGGTATAGTTAAAAATGCCAATTATTTAAAAAATAAGCAGACCAGTTGGGGGTAAGGGTTGACAAAAAAGGAAAAGGAAAGTATGATAATAAAAAATATAAAAAGAGAAAAGTAATGAGAAAGAGGAGTACATATTACCCCTTGACAGAGAGAATAATTAGGGATAGCCTTGGTGAGAGATTATTTAAAGGAAGGGATATGGA
>CANOLZ010000111.1 GCA_947567075.1 uncultured bacterium | reverse complement strand
GAATATAGGAGTGAAAATAAATGGCAAAGAAGATTTTAATTTGTGATGATGCAGCTTTTATGCGTATGATGATTAAAGATATTTTAACAAAAAACGGTTATGAAGTTGCTGGAGAAGCAGAAAATGGTGCAAAGGCTGTAGAAAAATATAATGAGTTAAAACCAGATTTAGTGTTAATGGATATTACAATGCCAGAAATGGATGGTATTCAAGCTTTGAAGAAAATCAAAGAGACAGATGGAGGAGCCCTTGTCATTATGTGTTCTGCTATGGGTCAGCAGGCAATGGTTATTGAGTCTATTCAGTCAGGGGCTAAGGATTTTATTGTAAAGCCATTTCAAGCAGATAGAGTAATAGAAGCGGTAAAAAAGGTAATAGGATAGTTAAGAGGGATGAAGATTTTATTAGCAATCCCTCAATGGGAAAGCTTTGCCCAATTGATGACTGTTTTGATTATATTCTTGATCGTATTGGCAATGACTTATTTGACAACTAGATGGATTGCCAATTACCAAAAGGAATATAATATAAATCATAATATTGAAGTTATAGAAACTTTTAAATTGACAACGAATAAGTATATACAAATTGTAAAGGCAGGAGACAAATATCTTGTAATAGGAATTTGTAAAGACAGTATTACTATGCTCTCGGAACTGCCCAGGGATCAGGTAAAGTTGCCAGTTTCCTCCCAGGGACAACTTGACAACTTCCATTCTATTTTGGAAAAGACAAAAAAGATGATCAAAAAGAAGTAGGCGAACACATATGATAGGATTATTATTAAGAAGGCATACATACTTGAAAAAAGTTATATGCTTTCTATTCTGTATAGGTGTTATTTCCATTTTTTTTCATACCCCAGTGTTTGGTGAGGAGCTTAATGACCGGACAGCGGAGAGGGGAGAAACGACCTTTATGGATCCGGGAACAGCAGAGACTCCCGAAGATTTAAGACAACTGAATATAGGAATTAATTTTGATAATGGAACAGGCGAATTATCAGGAACTTTAAGAATATTAATTATATTAACACTCATTGCAATAGCGCCTATTTTAATTATTATGCTAACTTCTTTTACAAGGATTGTTATTGTTCTTCATTTTACAAGAAATGCTCTGGGTACCCAGACAGCTCCTCCGAATCAGGTCTTATTAGCTTTGACTCTTTTTCTTACTTTTTTTATTATGCGGCCTGTTATTACGGAAATTAATGATAGAGCAATACAGCCTTTTGAGGCAGGCGAGATTACCCAAGAGGCAGCTTTGGCAAATGCCATAGATCCTTTGAGGGAATTTATGTCAAGTCAAACGCAGATAAAGGACGTCCGCATGTTTATGGAAATTGCAGGAATGGAAGGAGTAGAGGAAATTGCTGATATTCCTACTTATATTTTGATACCTAGCTTTATTGTAAGTGAGCTTAGAACAGCGTTTATTATAGGATTTATTATTTATATTCCTTTTATTGTAATTGATATGGTAGTGGCATCTACCTTAATGTCTATGGGTATGATGATGCTTCCTCCTACAACTATTTCTATGCCTTTTAAGATCCTTTTGTTTGTACTGGCAGATGGATGGAATTTAGTTATAGGAAATTTAGTAAAAACATTTGTGTGAGGTGATGAAGTGACCATTGAAGTAGTTTCTGATATGATAAAAGATGCTTTGTATGTCATTGTAATAACAGCTGCTCCTCTTTTGCTTCTTTCACTCATTGTTGGTTTGATTATTAGTATTTTTCAGACAGTAACTTCCATTCAGGAACAAACCTTAACTTTTGTTCCGAAGATTATCAGTATTTTTATTGGTATGATGCTTATAGGGCATTGGATGTTGAACAACATGGTACAATATATGATTGATCTATGGTCTAATTTTTCTCTCTATATAAGGTAGAATTATGATTAATTATGTATTTTCTATGGGTGATTTTGAATATTTTCTCATGATTCTTATCCGCACAGCTAGTTTTGTTTTTGCAGCTCCCTTTTTTTCTATGGCCAATACTCCAAATAGAGTGAAAATTGGAGTATCTGTTGTTCTTTCTTATCTTATTTATCAAGTATTGTATCCTCATGATAATATTGTATATAATAGCATTTTAGGATATAGTGCATTGATTTTAAAAGAAGCTGGAGCAGGATTGTTTTTAGGAGCAATGACAAATTTTTGTAGTTCTATTGTTATTTTTGCAGGAAGAATTGTGGACATGGACATTGGACTGGCTATGGCGAATATTTTTGATCCTACAACAAGAGATCAAATCAGTCTGACAGGACAGCTGTTTAACTATGGAGTGCTTATGATGCTCATGGTTTCTGGAATGCACCGTTATCTGATTAAAGCTTTTATTGAAGCATATGAGATTGTTCCAGTAGGCCAGGTTGCAATGAATGGAGATAGACTTTTAAACGCTATATTAACCTTTCTCATGGATTATATTGTCATTGGGTTTCGTATTTGTCTGCCAATTTTTGCGGCAATCTTAATTGTAAATGCAGTATTAGGAATTTTGGCAAAAATTGCTCCCCAGATGAATATGTTTTCAGTGGGAATACAGATTAAATTATTTGTAGGCTTGACTATTTTACTTTTTACTACGGCAATGCTTCCTAGTGCGGCAAGCTTTATATTTGAAGAATTGAAAAAAATGATGGTTTTAGTAGTAGAAAGCCTGCATTAAATATGAGGTGGATAGATGTGCAAGAGATAAAAGAAAAAGATAGCTTGTTTCTGCCTTATCATCTTCAGTTTTTTGCAAAAGAAGGTGCAGGAGGAGAGAAGACAGAAGAACCTACTGCTAAAAAGCTTTCCGATGCCAGAAAAGAAGGCCAGGTTGCAAAAAGTCAGGATATGGGAAATGCTCTTCTCCTTATTGCATTATTTCTTTTACTAAAATTGTGGGCTGGCACAATGGGAACTCAGTTTTTGGAAAATTTTGAAAGTATTTATAGTAAAATTCCTGATATTGTAGTATATTATAATGGAGAGTTAAATACAAGAGAAATTTATTTATTGATAAATGGATTAATTGGACGTCTTTTGATGATGCTTCTTCCTATTTTTGCTATTGGAGTGTTTGTCTGTGTTGTTGTGGATCTGGCTCAGGTAAAGTGGAGCCCTACATCGAAGCCGTTAATGCCCAAGTTTAGTAAGTTAAATCCTATTACGGGATTTAGCAAAATTATTTCCACTCGTTCCTTAGTAGAATTAGTAAAGTCAATAGGAAAAATATTAATTGTATATTATGTAGTGTACAATACATTAAAGGATAAGTTATCTTTTCTCCATTCCCTATATGATATTCCGTTGATTCAGGCTATTTTGCAAGTGGGAGGTTTAGCCATTGATCTTGGATTGAGAATTAGCTTTATTTATTTAATTCTTGCCTTTGTGGATTTAAAATATCAAAAATGGAAATTTCATAAAGATATGAAAATGACAAAACAGGAAGTAAAAGATGAATATAAAAATGCAGAGGGAGATCCTCAAATTAGGGCTCAAATTAAACAGAAAATGAGAGAGGCTTCTCAGAGAAGAATGATGCAATCTCTGCCTCAGGCAGATGTTGTCATTACAAACCCAACCCATTATGCAGTTGCAGTTAAGTACGATCCAGAAGTGGCAGATGCTCCATATGTGTTAGCAAAGGGAGAAGACTTTTTGGCACAAAGAATTAAAGAGACAGCAAAAGCAAATAATATTGAAATTGTAGAGAACAAACCTTTGGCCAGAATGCTTTATCATAATGTAGATGTAGGAGCTGTCATACCACCAGAATTATATCATTCTGTGGCGGAAGTATTGGCATTTGTTTATAATTTAAAGAATAAAGTATAATAGGAGGATTAGAAATGCGAATAAAAAGGCAAGATTTAGGTGTGGCATTGTATTTGCTGTCAGCGTTTGTATTTTTTATTATTCCTATTCCTTCCATACTATTGGATATTTGTTTAGCTATAAATATATCAATAGCCTTTGCAGTATTGTTTAATTCTATTTTTGCAAAAGAAGTGTTAGATATGTCCTTTTTTCCTACAATTCTTTTGTTCACGACTATTTTCCGTATTTCATTGAATGTATCTTCTACAAGGTTGATATTGACATCAGGAGATCCAGGAAATGTAGTTCAAGTTTTTGGTAATTTTGTTGGCGGCGGCGATTTGATTATTGGAGCCATTGTCTTTATTATTTTAATTCTTATTCAGTTTATGGTAATTAACAAAGGTTCGGAAAGAGTAGCTGAAGTAAGTGCCAGATTTACCTTAGATGCAATGCCAGGAAAGCAAATGGCCATTGATGCAGACTTGAACACAGGGGCTATTGATGATGCTGAGGCAAAAAGAAGAAGAGAAAAAATCCAAGAAGAAGCAGCCTTTTTTGGTTCCATGGACGGTGCTGTAAAGTATGTAAAGGGAGACGCTACTGCAGGTTTATTGATCACTGCAGTAAATATTATTGGCGGAATTGCCATGGGTATGCTTCGAGGAAATTTGGGGGCTATGGCTGCATTGGATAAATATGCAATTTTAACTATCGGTGATGGTCTGGTCAGTCAAATTCCATCCCTTCTTATTTCTCTTTCCACAGGTATTTTAGTGACAAAAGCCTCTAAGGAAGCAGATTTTGGAGAAATTTTAGTCAGACAACTTTTTGGGGTGCCAAAAGTATTATATTTTGTAGGAGGGGTTGTCATTTTTTTAGGAGTAGTCACCCCTTTAAATCCTTTTATTTTTATTGCCCTTGGAGCTGTTTTCATTTTTTCAGGAAGAATGATAGCCAATCAGATAGAAGTGGCTGCCATTGAAACGGAAATAGAAGGAGATGAAGAGTCAGCAGAAGAGATACGTCGGCCAGAAAATGTTGTTTCCCTCCTTCAAGTAGATCCTATTGAGTTAGAATTTGGGTATGGAATTATTCCTTTAGCAGACGTAAATCAAGGGGGAGATTTACTGGATCGAGTTGTCATGATACGCCGGCAGGTAGCTTTGGAGCTTGGTACGGTTGTCCCTATTATTCGCCTAAGAGATAATATTCAGCTAAATCCTAATCAGTATATAATTAAAATTAAAGGAATTCAGGTAAGCGAAGGAGAAATTTTGTTTGATCATTATATGGCAATGAATCCTGGCTTTGTAGAGGAAGAGATTACGGGTATTCCTACATTTGAACCATCCTTCCACTTGCCAGCTATTTGGATTACAGAAGGGCAGAGAGAAAGGGCAGAAGGAATGGGATATACAGTTGTGGATCCCCCTTCTATTATTGCCACTCATTTAACAGAAATTATTAGACAGCATATTGCAGAATTGTTAACACGACAGGATGTTCAAAATTTAGTAAACAATTTAAAAGAATCCAACCCTTCTTTGGTAGAAGAGCTTGTTCCAAAAACTCTTGGTTTGGGAGAGGTACAGAAAGTTCTTCAAAACTTGCTAAGAGAAGGTATTTCTATAAGAGATCTTTTGTCAATATTTGAGACTTTAGCAGATCATGCGGCAGTAACAAGAGACACAGATATATTAACAGAATATGTACGTCAAACTTTAAAGAGAGCTATATCTGCAAAATATTTTCCAGCTAATGAGACAACAAGCGTTGTTACCTTGGACCCGAAAATTGAACAAGAAATTATGTCCAGCGTAAAACAGACAGAACAAGGTGCCTATATCACCTTAGATCCAGCCAAAACAAAAGCGATTGTTTCTTCTGTTGAAGCAGAGGTTTCTAAATTAGAAAATTTAGGGAAAAGTCCTATCGTTGTTACTTCTCCCATTGTAAGAATGTACTTTAAGAAGTTAACAGAAGATTATTTTAAAGATTTAATTGTAGTTTCTTATAACGAAATTGATAGCAATGTTGAGTTACAATCAGTAGGGATGGTGACAGTAGCGTGATTATTAAGAAATTTGAGGGAAAAACAGAAGGAGATGCTTTAGAGAAAGCAAAAAAAGAATTAGGTAATAATGTTGTTATTATGAATGTAAAGAAAAATAAGAAAAAAGGTTTTTTTGGCTTTTTTTCTTCAGGAACAGTGGAAATCACAGTAGCTTTAGAGGAAGAAGAAGTGCTTCTTTCTCCTAAAACTCTGACAGTACATGAAAAAGTAGAAAGGGAAGTTCCAGTGAAATCCCAGCCTCTGCCATTAGATACTTCAATAATAATTCCTGAGACAATTCCAGACCCTCCGAAAAGACCAATAAGAGAAGAAGTAAATATTGAGAAAAAGCTTGAAAATCTTCAAAATTTAATAGAAAAACAGTTAGTAAAAGAAGAGGCCGAAGA
>CANOLZ010000110.1 GCA_947567075.1 uncultured bacterium | reverse complement strand
AACCACTTCAATTTGGAGTAGTTGTAACATTGAAGGAAATGAATGGTGTAAATCGCATAGATGATTTTATCAAGATGTTGTATGGTGCGTGGCTGGCTGGTTAATCAGTTGGATGTATATGCAAAGGCAGAGGAAGAAATAGATTTCGAGATTTAGTCTTAATGTGGGAGGAGATGGATGCATTTATTATTTCATCTTTTGCTTACTATAAATGCAAACTCATGGATGCTCGTAGTATATGGAATGAAAGAAGGTATGACAATTGGGAATATACCACAATGCTTCTTTGGATTGGCATTTTTATGCAACTCTTGTAGGTGGAGAGAAACAAATTGCAAACTCTGTAATTTCAATGAATTAGAAATTATAGAATCAAGTTTGAAAATAGAAGAATCGGTATACAAATTTGAATCTACTGCTGCTATTTTATTGACTTGGGAATTTAGGAAAAAAATATAATTCAATAAGAAAGATGATTTTACATTAGATTGCTTAATCTAAGAGCTTAAATAAAAATATGTATTCTATTGCCCCATTACCTGATAGCAAGGGACAGGCAACTAGAAGGAATGCGTTGGACTGTCATTTGTTCTTGAGCGAAATTTTCACGTTGGATTTCACTAAAATATGGATATTGGATTGCCTTGTTGATTTTGCGGATACATCCACCTTTAAAAAGTACTAGTAACATAGAAAAAAACATAAACACAACTACCTCAGTTAAAAACAAAATTTTCCAATAGATTTCCAGAAAATAATAAATGGTCGTTTGTGAACTTTTTCTGCCAATTCCAATATAAGAATGACAAATATGTGAGACGATATAGTTCTAGAACTACTATATTTACTTTAGAATGGTACTCATTCTTCTATTTTTCAAGCTTTTTGATAAAAAATTATAAAAATATAGTAGTGTAATGATAGAGGAAAAGAGCATGACTATTTTCATACTGGTATACGGTGAATGGATTGGGTAATAGAAAATAGTGTTTTTCTATACTTTTGTGGCAAGTAAAAGCCCTGGAAGAAAGTATGGGCGAAAAAATATGAAGAAAACAGGAGGTATATATGGAAAGAGGAGGAAAGGGCAGAAGGGGAGGAGACATATCAAGATGATAAAGAAACAATAGACAAGATGCTAACAGCAGATATAAAAGCAGTTCCGAAAGTAATAGAAAGAGACTGGTCAGAATATTTTGATGGTTTTCATGGGGCAGCAGTTGTGTATGACGTTTCTACAATGGAATATGGAATATTTAACAGAGAACTTGCCTTGACAAGACGATCCCCCTGTTCTACCTTTAAAATTATTTCCTCACTCATTGCCCTAGAAAATAGACTGATTGATCCAGAACATTCTATACGCACATGGAGCAGGGAAACATTTTGGAATGAAAAATGGAATAAAGACATTGATTTTAAAGAAGCATTTAGAGAATCATGTGTCTGGTATTTTCGGGAAGTCATAGACGAGATTGGACAAGAAGTGATGCAAGAGGAATTAAATAAGCTTTTATATGGAAATTGTGACATTTCAGATTGGGAGGGAAGGCTAAACACAAATAATAACAATAGGGCATTAACAGGATTTTGGATAGAATCATCACTGGCAATTTCACCAAAAGAACAGACAGAAGTGATGGAGAGAATTTTTGGTGGGGATTCTATTTATTCAGAAGAGACAAAAAGGCAATTAAAAGAAGTAATGCTAGTAGAGCACCATGAAGGGGATCTTTCCATATATGGAAAAACAGGAATGGGCAAGGAAAAAGGGATTGTTGTGGATGCCTGGTTTGTTGGATTCGTAGAAAAAGCAGAAGGAACCCTTTATTTTTGTGTATATCTAGGAAGAACAGATGATAAGAATGTATCAAGTGCTGTGGCAAAGGAAATTGCAATTGGAAAAGTATCTAATTACTATAATATCCAAGAGGAAGGGAGTATGGGGAATATTTTATGAATCAGACAGAGAAGCAGCAACTGGGGTTCCCGTTTTTTCATATAGAGCCTATATCTGTACCACATAGATGATTTTGAAGAACAAAAAAACAATACTGGATGGGAGGATATCTATTCTTTGGAAAGTAAGGAAGAATAGATATCCTTACTTTTGTACATAATAAAAGGAAAGGAAAAATAAATCAATCAATATATTCAATGGGGAGGATAGGGATGGAAGGACAACTCAATCCAAAAAAAGCGGCGATTATTGGATGTGGTTTTGTGGGCTCAGCTACAGCCTTCACATTGATGCAAAGCCGACTGTTTTCTGAAATAGTCTTGCTGGATGCCAATTTTGAGAAAGCAGATGGAGAGGCAAAGGATATATCTCATGGAATACCTTTTTCGGGACAAATGAAGATTTATGCAGGAGATTATAAGGATATAAGGGATGCTTCGATTCTTATGATTACAGCAGGCGCAAACCAAAAACCCCATGAAACAAGACTTGATTTAGTGCAAAAAAATGTAGCAATTTATAAAAGTATTATTCCCGAAATCGTTGCCAGTGGTTTTCATGGAATTCTTCTAGTTATATCTAATCCAGTGGATATTCTTACTTATGCTGCAGTAAAGTTAAGCGGTTTTCCTGAAAGGCAGGTCATTGGTTCTGGGACAGTACTTGATACGGCAAGACTCAAATATACTCTAAGTGAGCATTTAAAGGTAGACAGTCGCAGCATCCATTCTTTTATTATTGGTGAGCATGGAGATAGTGAAATTGTTGCATGGAGCAGCACGAATGTATCCGGAATTCCTCTCAATGATTTTTGTGAAATGAGGGGACATTTCAACCATGAAGAAGCAATGCATCAGATTGGAGAAAATGTAAAGAATAGTGCATATGAGATTATTTCTAAAAAGCAGGCTACTTATTATGGTATAGCAATGTCTGTAAAACGAATTTGCGAATGTATTGTGAGAAATGAAAAATCCATTTTGCCTGTTTCATCCATTATGCATGGAGAATATGGAATAGATAGTATTGCTCTTAGTATGCCTGCTATTCTTGGCATGGATGGAATCGAGACCCATGTTCCTATTTCCTTAAACGAGGAGGAAATAAAAAGACTTCAGCATTCTGGGGATACACTCAAAAAAGTTTTGTATGAACTTAAAATAGATAGGCAATAGAGTTGTTTTACATCATCTAAAATACTATACTTTTATGAATTCTAAATAAATATATTAAGATTCAAATGTACTATTTTAGAATGATATAATCTTATTTTATAAAAATATCTTTTGATATAGACACTCATTTTTTTTATCAACTCATTATGGGAGTTTTTGCTCTAAATAAAAGGGGTGAGTTCTACGGAAAGTGGAAATAGATGGAGACTGGGTTCGAACCCAGCCTCAAAGTTTACTTTAAGGGAAAAATGGGAAAGGATTTTTTATATAAAAGGATGATTATGGGATAAAAAAGACTAAGTTCCATAATCATAAAATTATTTTCTCATAATAGATTGCCTTACATAAATGAAGTGTTCACTAGCATTCCTAAAAGTACCACACCTCCAACTCCATAAAGGCTGTTCACAATCAAGCAAACTTTCATCAAATAGTTCTGGACTTTTCCTTTGATATAGGAAATAATTGTAAATATTCCACTGAATATCATGAATGCTCCATAGCTCACAATGATAATTTCAGCAACAGGAGACGCAAGCGCCCAATCAAACATTCTAATAGGGAGGATAGTCCAGGGAAGAAAGAGCATGAGGGTACTGACAGCAGTTAAAATCTTTTTTTTCATCATTGATTATCTCCTTTCATCCTGCCCAAAACAGAGACAGGAAATAGCAATACATAGAACTGTAATAAAAATGGCAGTAGGTATAAAGGGGATAGGTTCTGCTTGGGATGTGTTAAGGTTTTTGGCAAGCTTTCCATATTCTGATGTGATAAGGAAAAATGGGTAGGACATAGGATAAGCAAACCAAACTTTTGTGTTTATAATGAATACAGATGGCACAATAGATGCAAAACCAATACCAACAGAGAATAGGGGGACTTGTATACATACAGACAGAGCCCAGAAAAATGCAATCATTGGTATAGAAGACAAAAACAGAAGGATAATTTCTTTAGCAACAAAAAATGGAGGCAGTATAAAATTGTAATTTTGTGTTGCAGAACAAAGGGCAGCGCTCATATAATATGCACATGCCGCCATGAAAATTTTTATGGCACCTAGTGTTAGGAGTACAATAAACTTAGCCAGGCAAAGTTTTGCTCTGCCAATGGGTAATGTAAGCATTTTTAGAATCCCTTTATTTGCCCGTTCTGTTTGGGTAACAAGAACCGTTCCCACTACCATGCTTGCAGGGAACATAAACCAGGACATTCCCATAAAACCTTGTATAAAGAAATTATTTTCTGGAGAAATCCCCTGGTTCTCCATAGTAAAATTCAAATGCACATTGGAAATGGACGGTATCCATAGAATAACAGTAGCAATAAGGAAAATGTAAAGAACCTTCGAGGATTTTATTTTTTTAAATTCAATCATAACTAGAGATAAATAATTCATGTAAAGGACCTCCTTACCTTTATCAGTAAAAACTCTGCCAGAACAAGGATGAGAGATTCCAAAGCAGATCCATAGATATAATAAATGATCTTTGTTCTATCCATACTTGCAGCCATCTGAAAATTTGTGGCAAAGGGGAAGAGGGAAAGGAGAAAGTTATTAGTTGGCAGCATAGTTGCAGTAAAAAGGCAAATAACGCCAATGCCAAGGGATACCCACATATTTTTGCAAGCTTCTGATAGAAGAAGGGATAAGAGAATGCAAGGGATCATGAGCAAAAATGCATATGCAAAACTTTTCCACAGTTCCTTTAAAAGACTACTTCCAACTTCAAACCAATGATAGGAACAAAAGGCTATAGCTCCTGCTTCCATTCCTAGTGGGAGAGTGCTCATAGAAATTGTTAATATTACTTTTCCAAAAAAAATAGAGCTTTCTCTCATAGGGAGGGACTTCCATTTTTCCATGGCATAGTGGTCATATTCTAAATGATATAAAAGGGAGGAACCTGTTACAACAAGCAACATATTAACCATTGCCATCATCTGCCAATTTTCATAAAACAAAAATGGGATAGGAGGAGTCTGTTCTATAAGATACACTTTGGAACGAACAGCCATATGGATAATGGGGACAGCTCCAGCGACAATACCGCCCCCTAAAAATAGAGGAAAAAAACCTGTTCGTCTTATTTTTTTCCATTCCAGAAAAATACTTTTCATTCAGCACCTCTTTTCTGATTGTCACCATCAATGAGAGCCAGGAAAGTATCTTCAAGATGATCGGTAGGATAACCCTTTGAAAGGGCCATATGTTTTAGATCATTCAAAGTTCCCTCAAACAATAGATGTCCACGATTCAAGATGCCAATATAATCAGCCAAAAGTTCCATTTCTGCCAGCAAATGGGAGGACACGAAAACCGTACAGTGGAATTTCTCTGGCAATGAACGGATAAGACTTCGGATTTCATGAATACCGACAGGGTCAAGTCCGTTTGTGGGCTCATCTAAAATTAAAATGGGGGGTTTGCCTATGAATGCACTTGCAAGACCTAATCTTTGTTTCATGCCAAGAGAATACTTTTTGGCAAGGCGTTTCTTAAACGGTGTTAATCCCACAATTTCAAGAGCCTCGGATACAGAAGAATTGGAAAGACCCAATATTTTGCTTATAATTTCAAGATTTTCCTCACCGCTTAAATTTCCATAAAAAGCAGGAGATTCAATAAACGAACCTACTTCTTTTAAAATTTCCATTCTGTTTTCTGGGTATTTTTTCCCATTAATGGTAAATGAGCCCCCTGTTGGCTTGGTAAGTCCTAGAAACATTTTCATTGTGGTAGACTTTCCTGCTCCATTGGGGCCAAGAAATCCGTAAACCTTACCTTTTGGGATATGGAGATTAATTCCCGAAACGGCTGTAAAATCCCCGTAAGATTTGGATAAATTTTTCGTTTCAATGATATTCATTTTCTTTTTCTCCTTTCCACATCATTGTAAATTCATGATATACCTTTAATCTTACATTAACATTCTCCTATCCTTACATTTCCTTTACATTTTCACAGGGATAAGAAAAACATATACTTCTATGGTATAATGGGAAAAACAAGGAGGTATCCCTATGACTTTAGATTATTTAAAACAAAAACGCATTTTATTAGTGGATGACCAGCAGGAGCTTTTGGATATGGTAGTCTCGATTTTACATGAGGATGGATTTCAAAATATTCAGACAGCAACAACAGTAAAAGAAGGGATGAACATTTCA
>CANOLZ010000109.1 GCA_947567075.1 uncultured bacterium | reverse complement strand
CTATAAGCCAATGAAGCATATCCTCCATATTACTCCAGAAAGGGTAAATCTCTTTTTGGAAAGGGCATGTGAACTCAAAGGAGTGGAATCCCTTGGAAGCTCTGGTGAACTTCAAGTAGTGGAAATGGTAAAAGATCCTTCCCTCTTTCCTTATTTTTCTTCCTTGACTTCCCAAATGCAAGATGATTTCCTTATAACCCAAAAGATTCTGGATTTTCGTACTACATTTTTGGGCTTGAATCTATTAGAAACTCCTTCCATTACAACAGTCAATAGCCTGCTCTGGATTCCTGTATTGGCTGGAGTGAGCGCCTGGCTTTTATGTTATTTCCAAAATAAAGAAAATGTTCTCCAGGCCCAGCAAAGCTCCTTTAGTCAACATGCTATGACCATTTTTATGGTATGCTTTTCTGTATATTTTTCTTTTATTGTTCCTGGAGGCGTAGGTTTCTACTGGATAATTGGAAATCTTATGGCCATCCTCCTTCTTTATTTATGTAATGCCATTTATAACCCTAAAAAGTATATAGACTACGAATCTCTTGAAAAATTTAAAGTCTTTCAAATGCGTCAAAAAGAAAGGGAAAAGCAGCTGTCCATAAAGAAAAAGGAAAACAGACAGAGGGAAAAGCAAGCTTACAAAGATTTTTTTGCAGACCAACACAAAGAACTAGTGTTCTATTCAGAAAAAAGTGGGTTTTATAAATATTTTAAAGACACTATTGAATATATTCTAGAACATTCCCATGTTCGCATCCATTATGTGACAAATGACCCTGATGATGCCCTGTTCCAAAAAAATCACAGCCGTCTTATTCCCTATTATATTGGCCATACAAGGCTCATCCCCTTGTTTATGAAAATGGATGCCCAAATTGTAGCCATGACTACCCCGGATCTCAATCAATTTCAGCTAAAACGCTCCTATGTAAAAGAGGATGTGGAATATATTTACATGCCCCACTACCCTTTAAGTGAAACTCTTGGAGGACGGAAAGGCTCCCTTGACTATTTTGATACAATATTTTGTGTAAGTAAATATCAAATGAGAGAAATTCGGGAATTGGAATCTCATTTTGGAACAAAGAAAAAAAGACTTGTGGAGACAGGATACAGTTTTATTGAAAACTTAAAATCTGACTATGATGCCATGCTCTCCTCCCCCTCAAATGAGAAGAGAACCCACACTAGAAAGAAAATACTCATTGCCCCCTCCTGGCAGGATCAAAACATTTTAGACAGCTGCCTCCACAGTATTTTAAAACAACTGTTAAAAAAAGATTATGATGTCATCGTCAGACCTCATCCTGAATATGTGAAACGCTATGGCCAGCGAATGGATGAAATTGTAGAACGCTACAAAGGATATTCAGGCAAGGATCTCTCCTTTGAGCTGGATTTTTCCAAAAGTGACTCTATTTATAATTCTGATCTCCTTATTACCGACTGGTCAGGCACAGCTTATGAATTTTCCTTTGTAACGAAAAAACCTGTTGTATTTATAAATACCCCTCCCAAAATTAATAATCCAGACTATACTATCCTTTCCAACCCTCCCATGGAGTTCGTCTTAAGGGAGAAACTGGGCATTCAGATAGATCCAGCATCCCTGGACAAGCTGTATCCACAAATTGAGGAGCTCCTTTCATCTACTGAGAAGTATGAGGCTTCCATTACCCAGCTTCTCAAAGAGCATATCTCCCACTTTGGTCATGCGGGAGAAATAGGAGGACAGTATATTATCCACCGCCTTCGTAAAGAAAAAACAAAAAAGGAGAATGATTGATAACATGTCAGATAAAGTATACGTTGCCATGAGCGGCGATTTAATCCACCATGGCCATATGAATATTATTCAAAAAGCTAGAGAACTGGGAGAAGTCATCATAGGACTTCATACAGATGAAGCAGTGGCTTCCTACTGGAGAGTCCCCTTTCTTTCCTATGAGGAAAGGAAACAGATTATAGAAAATATAAGTGGTGTCCGTGCCGTTGTTCCCCAGAACACCTTTGATCAAGTGCCAAATCTTCTTAAATATCGTCCTAAATATGTTGTTCATGGAGATGACTGGAAGGAAGGTCCCCATCGCCATTTTCGGGACAAAGTCATCCAGTGTATCAAGGAGTGGGGAGGAGAGCTTGTGGAGCTCCCTTATACAAAGGGCATCCAGTTAGATAAAGTGCAAGATCTTGTTCACGGACTCTATACAACAACAGATATGCGCCGGGCAGCCTTGCGCAAATTATTGAATATTAAAAAACATCTTCGGGTTTTAGAAGCCCATAACGGTCTGACAGGGCTTATCGTGGAAAAAACCCAAATTGAAGATGAAGAAGGCATCCGCCAATTTGACGCCATGTGGGTATCTAGTCTCTGCGATTCCACTGCCAAGGGAAAACCGGATATTGAACTTGTTGATCTCTCCTCTAGGCTTTCTACCATTCATGAAATATTAGAAGTTACTTCGAAACCTATTATATTAGATGGAGATACAGGAGGAAAAATTGAGCATTTTATATATACTGTCCGCACCTTAGAACGCATTGGCGTCTCAGCTATCATTATTGAAGATAAGGTCGGCTTAAAGAAAAACTCTTTGTTTGGCACAAATGCAGGACAAACCCAGGATAGTATAGAAAATTTCTGCAACAAAATCAGGGCAGGAAAACTTGCCCAAATTACAAAAGACTTTATGATCATTGCCCGTATTGAAAGCCTTATATTAAAAAAAGGAATGGAAGATGCCCTTAAGCGGGCCAGAGCTTATATTGAGGCTGGGGCAGATGGCATCATGATTCATAGCATTGATAAAAGTGGAGAAGAGATCTTTGAATTTGCCAGACAATATAAACAGTTTCCCCTAACCATGCCCCTTGTCGTTGTCCCTACGGCATATAACCAAATTAAAGAAGAGCCTTTATTTGAAGCAGGAGTGAATATTATTATCCATGCCAACCATTTAATTCGCAGCGCTTACAAAGCTATGAGTCAAACTGCCCATACGATTCTTCAAAATAAAAGAAGCTATGAGGCCAATGACCAGTGTTTAAGCATCCAAGAAATACTAACACTCATTGATTCTGATATTATAGGAGGTTAACTGTCATGGAAATTAAGCGTAACATACTTTTAAACCCAGGACCTGCCACAACGACAGATACAGTTAAATTAGCCCAGCTCGTCCCTGACATCTGTCCAAGAGAAGAAGAGTTTAGCTCCCTCATGAAAGGACTGAGGGAAGATTTAGTAAAAATTGTTCACGGTTCCTTAGATACCTACACTTCCGTCCTCTTTTGCGGTTCTGGGACAATCAATATGGATGTCTGCCTAAACTCCCTGCTCCCAGAAGGAAAAAAGATTCTCATTGTCAACAACGGAGCCTATAGTTCCAGAGCCGTACAAATATGTGAAAGCTACCATCTTCCCTTTATCAATCTTTCCTTCCCCTATGACCAGCTCCCAGACTTAGAACAAATTGAGAAGACTTTAAAGGCAGATCCAGATATCTTTCTCCTTTATACAACTCATAATGAAACTGGAACTGGGATTTTAAATCCTATTAGGGAAATAGGCTCCCTGGCTCATAAATACCAATCCATCTTTGTGGTGGATACAACCTCTACCTATGCCATGCTTCCTATCCATATAGAAGAAGACAACATTGATTTCTGTATGTCCTCAGCACAAAAAGGGCTTATGGCCATGACTGGCCTGTCTTTTATAGTTGGAAAAACAAAGTGGATAGAAAAATCAAAGGATTTTCCTACCCGCTCTTATTACTGTAATCTTTTTCAACAATATGACTACTTTGAAAAAACCGGGGAAATGCATTTCACACCTCCTGTCCAAACGATTTATGCTGCCGTGCAAGCCGTAAAAGAATACTGGGAAGAAGGGGAGAAAGGGAAATGGGAACGGCACTTAAAGGTCTTTCATGCCATCCACAAAGGATTAGAAGAATTAGGGTTTCACAATATTATCCGGAGGGAATGGCAGGCAGGACTTGTTGTCTGTGTCCAGTATCCAAAAGACAAAAACTGGGACTTTCAAAAAATTCATGATTACTGCTATCAAAAGGGGTTTACCATTTATCCGGGAAAAATTGACGGCATGGACACTTTCCGCCTTTGTGCCTTAGGCGCCATAGATGAAAAAGATATTTTCCAATTTTTCAAAGTATTGAAAGAGGCGCTGGAAAGGTATAAAATTTCTATCCCTGTTTCATATTAACACTATATTTCTTAATAATTTGATAAAAAAATTAATTTTTTCTTAATATCTTGTCCATTTAGCCCTAATTTATGTTATACTCTAATTTGCTGAAAGGAGCAAATGATAAATGGAAAGGAAAAAAATCCATACTTCTATGGACATAGCCGTCTTGCTGGCAGCAGGTACTGGAATGCGCATGAGGCCTATTACCCTTAAAACTCCAAAACCTCTTGTAAAAGTTCATGGGCTTCCCTTAATAGAGACTATCATTCAAGGACTTTTACACGTCTCCATAGAAGAAATTTATATTGTTGTTGGATATTTAGGAGAGCAATTCCAATACCTTACCAAAAAATATCCTGGCATTACTCTTTTACAAAACGAAGAATACTCTTACAAAAATAATATATCTTCCATTTTTGCTGCCAGGGAAGTGCTTGGAAAGGCAAATACCTTTATTTGTGAAGGGGATCTCTTCCTAAAAGATATCACTCTTTTTGAAATACCTGTGAAACATTCTTTTTACATGGGAAAATGGATCAACGGCCCTTCCCATGATTGGAGTTTCCGTCTGGAAGAAGATAGGATGACAAAAATTACTACTGGAGGGGAGAATGTATACAATATGGCTGGGATTTCCTACTGGACGAAGGAAGATGCACTGGCAATAAAGGAAGGAGTTCTTACAGCTTACCGTCATCCTGAGCATCTGTCTCTCTATTGGGATCAAGTTGTAGACACTCTTTTAGATAAAATCCACGTAACTGTCTATCCAGTCACCGATGAACAGCTTGTAGAAATTGATACAGTAGAAGAGCTCCAGGCAATTGACAGCAGCTACTATTCCCTCTAAATTCTTTCAGTAAAGGAAGGACTTAGAGGAAATAGTTGACAAATAAAATGATTACAAATAAAGAAAGAGAGGAAGTACATTATGAAAAAAAGGCAAGTTCTGCTTCTTGCAGCCGCCCTATCCGTAACAACAGCATTAGCAAGCTGTGGAAAGAAAGAGGAAACACCAGATGTGACAGAGCCCCCTGTCATAGACATGGATCCAGGAAGCTCTACAGATGAAGAAGAGCCTGGAACAGCGGTGATCGAAGAGGAAACGAAAGACGGAATGGTTCGCAATCCTCTTACAAATGAATGGATTGATGAAGCTTTAAAAGAGCAGCGCCCCATAGCTCTTATGGTAGATAATGATAAAAGAGCCACCCCCCATTACGGATTATCCCAGGTGGACATTTTATACGAAATGACCAACAGTACAAAAAACAGTGGTATTACAAGGCTCATGCCTATTATTAAAGATTGGGAAGGCATCAAACAAATTGGAAGTATGCGAAGCGCAAGACCATCAAACTTAACAATTATGCCTGAGTGGAACGCTGTATTCTTTTATTTTGGAGGTCCTTTCTATATTGACGATTATATTGCCAAAGACTATGTGGACAGCGTAGATGGAAACAAAGATTCTGACTGTTTTATGCGAGTCAATAATGGAAAGCCATCAGAATTTACTGCCTATGGCCATGGAGAAGGTTTTGCCAAAGGATTTGAAAAAAAGGGATATTCCCGCACATACAATCAATATTATGAAGGAGCACATTACCAATTTGCTTCTGAAAGCAGCCCTGTAGAATTATCAGCCGATCAAGGGGCTGAAGATGCATCCCGCATTGATCTTGCTTTTGCCCTAAACAAACCATACTTTGAATACAATGAATCTGACGGCCTATATTACAGATTCCAGTATGGTGAAAAGCATATTGATGCTGAAAATAATGCCCAGCTTGCCTTTAAAAATCTCTTAATACAAAATACCCGTTATGAAGAACTGGACGACAATGGATATATGGCATTCTATACTATTGATGATAAAATGGATGGTTATTATATAACAAATGGAAAGGCAATCCATATTACATGGAAAAAGACAGATGCCTGCTCTCCTACCCGCTACTTTGATGATAACGGAAAAGAAATTGTGCTAAATACAGGAAAAACATATGTAGCCCTTGTGCCTAACGATATTTTTAAAAATAATAAAATCCAATAGTCTTCAGGAAAAACGAAAAGGGGCTGTCGGGAAATAGATAGTCTCAAACAGAGGAGGATGTCGGTTAATAGTCAGTCCTAAACAGGGAGGCATGTGACTCGCTCGAGTCACAT
>CANOLZ010000108.1 GCA_947567075.1 uncultured bacterium | reverse complement strand
CATGAAGGAAAAAGAGCTGGCTATTGTGCTTCAATCTCCCAAAAGGGAACGTAAAGAGCTAAGAGAAGTTTTAAACGCCCTTCTTTTGGAAGGAAAAATAACAAAAAATAAACGAGGAAAATACAAAAAAGCAGACCAAGGAGGACAAAGAGGGCAGTTTATTTACCACCCAGGAGGCTTTGGTTTTGTCAAGATAGAAGGGGAAGAGGAAGACTTATTTATTCCCAAGGAAGAAGTAAAAAACGCAATGCACAAAGACTTAGTGGAGGTGCGTCTCATTCATGGAAAAGGAGGGAAACGAAAGGAGGCAAGCATTGTAAAAGTTTTAGAAAGGGGAACCCGCCAGATTGTCGGCACTTATGAAAGGGGAGGGACAGGCTTTGGCTTTGTTGTTCCAGATAACCAACGGTTTTCCAAAGATATTTTTATTCCATCAGAGCGTTCCAAAGGGGCGGTGACAGGACATAAAGTCGTTGTGGAGATTACAGACTACGGAAATGAGGAAAAAGGAAAAAAGCCAGAAGGAAAGATTACAGAAATATTAGGTCATGTAAATGATCCTGGTGTAGATATTTTGTCTATTATAAAAGGCTATGAACTTCCCATGGAATTTTCAGTCAAGGCTATGAATCAAGCCCAAAGAATTTCCTTGGACATTGGGGAAGGGGATATGGAGGGACGAAAAGATTTACGCCAAATGCCCATGGTGACCATTGATGGGGAGGATGCCAAAGATCTAGACGATGCAGTAAGTTTAAAGAAAGAAGGGGGCTATTACTATCTGGGAGTTCATATTGCAGATGTATCCAATTATGTTCAGGAGAAAAGCGCTTTAGATAGGGAAGCCTTTGTAAGAGGAACAAGCGTCTATTTGGCAGATCGGGTTATTCCTATGCTTCCCCATCGGCTGTCCAACGGGATTTGCTCCCTCAACCCAAAAGTAGACCGGCTGGCTTTAAGCTGTATGATGAAGATCAACGAGAAGGGAGAGGTGGAAGATCACACCATTGCCGAGACAGTAATTTGCGTAGATGAGAGGATGACCTATACAAGCGTTAAAAAAATTTTACAAGATAAAGATATAGAAGAAAGGAAAAAATATCAATCCTTTGTGCCTATGTTTCAGGAAATGGAAGAATTAGCGGCGATTTTGCGTAAGAAAAGGAAAAAAAGGGGTTCCATTGATTTTGACTTTCCAGAAACAAAACTTTTATTAGATGAAAAGGGGCGTCCTTATGATATAAAGCCATATGATAGAAACGTAGCTACAAAGATTATTGAAGAATTTATGCTGGAGGCCAATGAAACCATTGCAGAACATTTTCATTGGTTAGAGCTTCCTTTTTTATACAGAACCCATGAAGCCCCAGACGAAGAAAAAATGAAAAAGCTTCATACTTTTATATGGAATTTCGGATATCGTATGAAAATATCCCAGGATGAGATTCATCCAAAAGAATACCAAAAGCTTTTAGAAAAAATAGAAGGGACAAAGGAGGAGGCTCTCATTAGCCGCCTGACTCTTCGTTCCATGAAGCAGGCCCGCTACACAGTGGAAAATACAGGACATTTTGGACTGGCCTGTCCATATTACTGTCATTTCACCTCACCTATAAGAAGATATCCAGACTTACAAATTCATAGAATCATTAAAGACTACTTAAGAGGAAGGCTGGGAGAAGGAAAAATAAGCCGCTATGAACAATTGCTTTCAAAGGTGGCAAGGCAAAGCAGCGAGACAGAAAGAAGAGCAGAAGAGGCAGAGAGGGAAACAGTAAAGCTAAAGAAAGTGGAATACATGGAGGAGAGAATTGGACAGTGTTTTGAAGGTGTCATAGCAAGCATTACCTCATGGGGAATCTATGTGGAACTTCCCAATACAATAGAAGGGATGATCCATGTATCAAAAATTCCAGGAGATTATTTCCGATATGTAGAAGAGACTTATGAAATGGTAGGGGAAGCTACAGGGAGAAAATACTGTCTGGGAGAGACAGTGAAAATACGAGTATGTGGAACAGACAGAAGGACTCGTACTATTGATTTTGATTTAGAAGAGGAGACGGTGTAATGGCAAAGGAAAGTGTAAAACTCATTGCCAATAATAAAAAAGCAAGGTTTGATTATTTTATTGAGGAAAAGAAGGAAGCGGGCATTGTACTTCATGGGACAGAAGTGAAATCTTTGCGCATGGGAAAGTGCAGCATAAAAGAATCTTTTATCCGTATTGAAAATGGGGAAGTGTTCATTTATGGAATGCACATCAGTCCTTATGAGAAGGGAAATATTTTTAATAAGGATCCTTTGCGGGTGAGAAAGCTTATGCTCCATAGAGGGGAAATCAATAAGCTTTTAGGAAAGAGCGCTGAAAAAGGTTATACCATTGTCCCTTTACAAGTATATTTGAAAGGAAGCCTTGTGAAAGTAGAAATTGGATTGGCAAAGGGGAAAAAGCTCTATGATAAAAGGCAGGATATTGCCAAAAAAGATCAGCTAAGAGAGGCGCAAAAAGAATTTAAAATAAGAAATTTATCATGAAGAAAGTTAGGGAAAGGCATGGTGATTGCAATGAAAGTAGATATGCACTGTCACACAAAGGAAGGTTCCTTGGACGGCAAAGTCCCTATTGGAGATTACATTCAATTGTTAAAGGAGAGGGGAATTCAAGGGATGCTTGTGACGGATCACAATTCATATAATGGATACCGCCACTGGAAAAAACATATGAAGGGAAAAGAGCACGAAGATTTTGTTGTCTTAAAAGGGATAGAGTATGATACTATTGACGCTGGCCATATTTTAGTTATTATGCCAGAGACAGTAAAAATGTACTTACTAGAAATGAGAGGACTGCCAGTGCATCTTCTCATTGATATTGTCCACCATTATGGGGGCATTTTAGGGCCCGCCCATCCTTGCGGGGAAAAATTCATGAGTTATGCCAGGACGAAGAGACATCGAAAACATCCAGAGCTTATAAAACGATTTGACTTTATAGAAACATTTAACGCATGTGAACCTTTGGAGGCAAATGAAGAGGCAAAAAGGCTGGCAGAGGAAAATGGACTAGCATGTTTTGGAGGAAGCGACGCCCACAAAGAAGCCTGTGTTGGATTAGCCTATACAAACATACCAAAAAATATTACATGTGAATCTGACTTGATCAAATGTGTGAAACGAAAGATTCCCATGGAAGGGGAAGGAAGCTTTTATAAGGGAACTGTCAAAGAAAAAATAGGTAAAATCAACAAACTCCTTGTATTTTCCTTCTGGTTTTACAACAAAGGCGCAGGAATAGTAAGAAGAAATAAACGAAAGACAGAACTAAATAAAAGCGAGGAAGAGCAGAGGACTCATTAGAGCCTCTGTTTTTACGTAGAGGAGGGATGGAAGCAATGGACAATGGCCTTTTCAATGGAAGAAATGGGAAAGGGGATGTTGTCTGGGATTTTAACGCATCCTAAAGTACGAAGTATTCGTCTGTCAGCTGAAGCAATGAGTTTTGCGGAATGTAAACAAGTAAAATAGAGAGAAATATAATGTTTGCGGCTTGCTATGGACACATAGCGGTTTCCATCCTTTGTTGAGAATACAGGATAGAGCTTAGAAAAAGCAGGGGACAGGGATTCTCTGTACTGGGGATAATGCTTCTGCAAAAAGGTGAGAACAGCGAAAATTCTATCTTGCTTGTGGGGAGGACAAATGGAGAGCGCTCCATTTGTGGAAAGTTGTTCATTTATGGAGCTCTCTTTTTTTGGAGGGTAGAAAAAAAGCTTTAGAAAGGGACGGGATAAGGATAGGGGCGCCATTTGTATAACGGTCCATTTTTCCCTGAATACCCCTTGAAAATTGGGACGAAAACCAACATGCGCTGACAGATCCCAAAGTTTTCCCCGCATAAAGGAAAGGGCATCCGCTCCTTTGTATAAGGCATAGAGTAAGCCCCCTGGCTTAAGGAGAAGAGAGGCGGAAGAAATATGTTCTTTCATTTGTTCATAAGATTCAAAAGTTTTTATAAAAAAATAGACATAATCATAAAACATATTCTCTTTTAAGGGAACTAGGGCACAGGGAGAGAGGGGAAAATCAGCAGGAGGATTGACAAAGGCGGCAGCCACATCTGGTTTAATGTTCATAATTTTTATATAAATAGAATTCATAGTTCCTCCATTTCAAAGGTGTTTAAGGGAAAGGCAAAAATCCTTTGTTTATGGATAAGCTTTATAAAGGAACATTTCTGCCTTATTCATTAGGGTATCCATATTTTTAGACTTCAAAACGAAAAATAGAAAATTTCATGGCCTTTACTATTCATATGTGATGGACGATATAAGAAATAACAGGAATATTCAAGAACAAGGGAAGAGAGGTATGCTCCATGGGAGAATTATGGAATCCATTAGAAGGAAAAGATGCAGTTTTTGCATGGATAAAAAGGGCTAAGAAGGTCAATGGACAGGAAGAACAAAAGAAAAGACAGGAAGCCCAAAAACTAAGGAAGATTGTGACAAAGTTTAAAATGGGAAAAAAGCTTAGGGGTTCTGAACTGTCATTTTTAGCAAGAGTAGCTCCAGAGCTATATATTAAAGTAGTAAAAATAGTGAAACAGAGAAAGGCAATGGAGATAAGGCTGAAAAATGCAAAATCCAAGGAAGAGGCAGCGGACATTGTATCTGGGGCTATGAGAAATGCTTTAAACAATGAGTCAATGGAAGAGTTCGAAAAAATTTCTTTGACAAATCAGTTAAGGGAAGCCTATAAGGAGTTTATGGAGTCTGATTCGTATAAAAGCCTTCCTAGTGATGACTTGGAAGCAAAAAAGGAGGAAATCTCCCTTTTGTCTATAGGAGAAAGAGACAGTGAGGAAGTGGTAGAAGAAGGAATTTCTTACGATTCTTCTGGAGGAGAAAAAAGGGGAAGGATGAGAAGCTTATGGAATATTGATGTTGCCTTATAAGGTTTATTTCTTTGGGAAGTATCTTTCCTTTATGTGTCATAGATGCTTCCAAAAGGTAAGCCAAATTATATAGGGATACTGGAAAGTATGAAAATATATGAGGAGAGAAATGTGATTATTCCCAATGGTGCGTGATGAGATAGGACTTTCGCCTGTTTAAGTTGAAGCTTATGGTATATCTGAAAGAAGAAGGAGGTTTTAAAAAGCATTCGGTGTCCATTCCAGATTTATCGCAAGAACAGATTTTCCCGTCTCAATATTAGGTTAAAGCGTAGATTAAAAAATATTAAATGGCATATTGTGGAAGAATACGATAGAGAGAGTTTTACATAGAAGGCGATATAGACCTTTAGACCTTTTTGAGTTTTGCAAAGATATTCTTTTGCTTGCAGAAGGAATTCGAAAAAAATTATTTGGAATGATGACATACTGTTGTCATATTTATTCTGGTAAAATAAAGTTACAGAGGAAAATATAGAGATATAGCCCTTTGAAAATATAAGATTGGTGAACGAAAGGAGATAAGATAATGGATTATGAAGTAATAAAACTACAGGAAAAAATTGCAGTTGGTATAGGTAAGCAGACAAGCAATTCAGATCCTCAGATGGAAGAGATAGTCAGTGGACTTTGGAATCGTTTTTATAATGAGGGAATATACGAGTCTATCCCCAATAAAACTAATTCTAAAACCCTTGGTATGTATACAGATTTTGCAGGAAATGAGATGGAAAATTATAAAGCGATAGTTGCTTGTGAAGTTTTGTCTGAACCTGAAAAGGGCAATTATGATATTTGGAAAGTTCCCTCAGGTTCATATGCAAAGTTTATTTTTAAAGGGATAGGGATACAGGGAGTTACCAAAGCATGGGAAGAAGTTGGAAAATTGGGTTTGCCAAGAACTTTTTGTTGCGATTTTGAGGAATATCAGGATGATAATATGGAGAATGGGGATATCCATATTTACGTAGGTTTAAAGGAAGAGTAAGAAAGAGTGGCTTCCAAAATTGATTATTGATCCAGCTGTACAGGATTGAGAAAATCAGATAAAAGAAAATGTTTGGTGAATATGGAGCTTACTGCCACAGAAAAATTTTTGCGCTTATTTGTGATACTCAATTATTTATGAAGATTTTCAAAGGGGAAGCTTATTAATGGATGTTATATGAAGATGAAAAATATTATAATTCCATTGCTTTCTTTGCATCAGCGCACATCTGCATATTGCTATTTTTCCTACTACCGATTAACTAAATTTTCTAGAGGTGCTTCCATTCGTTCACCAAATACTATATTTTTATGCTATTATTCATAAAATAATTCTTTTCATAAGTAGTTACTCATGGTAAATACTAATAAAAAGTATGAACTGGAATTTAAAAGAAAAATAGCCGCTCTATTCTTTACAAAGGAACTTGATTAGATATAGGAACATTACAATGAATTTGGCATACACTGGCTGTTAAAATGTTTCAAGCTGTGTCCATAAC
>CANOLZ010000107.1 GCA_947567075.1 uncultured bacterium | reverse complement strand
GACATCAGCTTTGTCCATGGGATTACAGCAAATCCCGTTTTCACTATAAAGGGCTCATCCGGTTTGACTATGCCCCTTTTTGGTTTTTGACTGGGCTGTTATATGAAAAAATACTTTGTAGAAAGCCTGATTTCTAATCAGTGCTTATCCAAGTAAGGAGAGTACTCCCTGGTTCACCTAATTGGATTGTGCCAACATAGCCTGGCCTGCTTTGGCAAGAATATTATTATTGTCATATTTCACCATTTCCGTTGCCATATCTGTATCTCGAATCTGACTCTCTTACTAATCGTATGCTCTAATCTGTTTTGTACAGCTCCAAGGGCAGAACGCTGACGGGAAACTTTGCTCATGGCATTGGAAATTGTATCCATTGCCACTCCTGCTTCTGTTTCACTCATAATGCTGATTGCATCTCCATTTAAAGCCCGAACCCCTAAGGCTGTAGCGTCGATATTTTATTATCTGCTGCGCTGTCAGCGCCTACATGTAAATTGAACACCAAAGAATTACGAAGTGCATTGGCATCATATAAATGGATGGATCCATCTCCTCCAATCCATGCTTTTGCACTTAATGTATCCCCTACTTTATAGCCTGTGAGCATTGCTTTTGATGAATCCATGCCATAAATTCTTTATCCTTCTTCCTTTCATCTAGGCTAAAATAAATCTTATTGAAAACTATAAACAAGTATGCTAGAATAAAACTGCAAACCCTAGGATAAACAGATAGGGTTTGACCTTTGTTTATTATCCATAAAAGTATGCAGCGCAGTTGGACAGTTTTTCCTTTTGCGCATAGTGCGCCTCCCCTGGAGGTTTTTGTTTAATAGGAATTTTTCAAGGAATTTCCTAATGAAACGAAAGATAAAATCGAAGAAACAAGTCTGTTTCTTCGATTTTTCTCAATATGTGTTTTTCATTATTCATAAGAAAGGAAGGGATCTTATTTATGCGCCACCTTATGAGTCCATTGGATTTTTCAGTGGAAGAACTTTACCAGCTTCTCGATCTGGCAGAAGATATTCGATCAGCCCCTGAAAAATATGCCCATGCTTGTGATGGCAAAATATTAGCCACTTGTTTTTATGAGCCAAGCACCCGTACTCGGTTGAGCTTTGAATCTGCCATGCTTCGTCTTGGAGGAAATGTTTTAGGTTTTGCTTCTGCTGACAGCTCCTCTGCTGCAAAAGGAGAAAGTGTGTCTGACACAATCCGAATGATTTCTGCCTATGCGGATATATGTGCTATGCGCCATTCCAAAGAAGGAGCCCCTATGGTTGCGGCTTCCAAATCATCCATTCCTGTCATTAATGCAGGAGATGGTGGACATCAACATCCTACTCAGACGTTGACAGACTTACTTACTATTCGTTCCTTAAAAGGACGTCTCACAAATCTCACCATTGGCCTTTGCGGTGACTTAAAATTCGGTCGAACTGTACATTCTCTTATCAATGCCCTTCTACGGTACAAAGGTATTCGCTTTGTTTTCATTTCCCCAAAAGAACTTCGTATTCCCAGTTACATACAAGAGGACATATTGATCAAAAATAACATCCCTTTTCAAGAAGTTATTCGTCTTGAAGATGTCCTTCCTCAATTAGATCTCCTCTATATGACTAGAGTTCAAAGAGAACGTTTTTTTAATGAAGAAGATTATGTTCGTTTAAAAGATTTCTATATTTTAAATAAAAAGAAAATGGAGCTGGCAAAAAAGGACATGCTTATCCTCCATCCTCTCCCCAGGGTAAATGAAATATCTGTAGAAGTTGACAGTGATCCAAGGGCCGTTTATTTTCAGCAAGTACAATACGGTCTCTATGTCCGCATGGCATTAATTTTAACATTACTGGAAATCAGCCTTTAATATAGGAATACCAAGAAATAAATAAGAGAAAGGAATATCTGTCTGTTCAGATAAAAGGTAACTTAGATGTTAAATGTAGGAAAGATTGAAGAAGGTTTTGTCTTAGACCATATGAAGGCTGGAAAAAGCATGGAAATTTATCATTATTTAGGTTTGGATAAATTAGACTATCCTGTAGCTATTATTAAAAATGTCCGCAGTGAAAAAATGAAAAAGAAAGATATTTTAAAAATTGAGTGTAAAACAGACATGCTGGATTTAGAAGTGCTAGGTTTTATTGATCATAACATTACTGTCAATGTTATCCAAAATGGATCGATTGTATCAAAGAAAAAACTAAAGCTGCCTAATGAAATTGTGAATATCATCAAGTGCAAAAATCCCAGATGTATCACATCTATTGAGCAAGAATTAGAACATGTTTTTCTCTTGACGGATGCAGAAAAAGAAGTGTATCGATGCAAGTATTGTGAGGAGCATTACAACTACATAAAATCATCTTAAAAGAATCTAGGGGCTTAATGCCCCTTTTCTCTCCTTTTGGTTATCGAACTTGTCCATCTCCCTCAATAACATATTTCATTGTAGTGAGGGCTTCCAGCCCTATGGGCCCTCGAACATGAAGCTTCTGCGTACTAATCCCCATCTCTGCCCCAAAACCAAATTCAAATCCATCGGTAAACCGAGTTGATGCATTCACATAGACTGCTGCAGCATCTACCTCATCTAAAAACTTTCTTGCGTTAGTATAATGATTTGTTACAATGGCTTCTGAGTGCCCTGTATTATACTTATTTATATGGAAGATTGCCTCTTCAATGGTGTCTACCATCTTCACTGAAATGATTGCGTCCAAATACTCTGTTCCATAATCTTCCTCTGAAGCTAGGGAGATATGTGGGTAAAGATTCTTTGTCCTTTCACATCCCCTGATTTCCACCCCTTTATCTTCCAGAGCCTTACATATAAGAGGAATTGCCTCTTCTCCTATTTTTTTATGAACTACTAAGGATTCACATGCATTACATACCCCAAGTCTTTGTGTTTTTCCATTGACTACAATCTTTACCGCCATATCTAAATCTGCTGTCTCGTCAATGTATATGTGGCAGTTCCCTGTTCCCGTCTCAATGACTGGAATGGTACTGTTTTGTACAACTGACTGGATAAGTCCTGCTCCTCCCCTTGGAATAAGCACATCTACATACTCATTCAAACCCATAAATTTTGTAGCTGTATCCCTTGAAGTATCTTCTATCAATATAAGGGCGTCCTCTGGCAATCCTTCCTCCTTAAGAGCTTCCCTTAGAACTTGAACTATTTTCTTATTGGAATGTATTGCATCCCTTCCTCCCCTCAAAATGACAGCATTTCCTGTTTTAAAACAAAGTCCAAAGGCATCTGCCGTTACATTGGGCCTAGATTCATAAATGATACCAACGACTCCTAAAGGAACCCTTTTCCTTCCAATGATTAAACCATTGGGCCTTTTTTTTCCATATAGGATGTCACCAATGGGATCCTCTAGGGTTTCTATTTGCAAAAGCCCTTCTGCCATTGAATAAATCCGTTCATCGGTCAGTCTTAACCGATCTACAAGAGATGCTTTCATCCCTTTTCTTTCTGCCTCCTGTACATCGAAAGAATTCGACTCTAAAATCTCCTTAGCCCTTTCCCTTAAACCTTCAGCAGCCCTGTGGAGACCTTTGTTTTTCTCTATTTGTCCTAGGAGTTTCATGGAGGAGGCAGCAGCTTTTGCCCGTTTCCCAATACACTTCAAACCGTCCATACTCCTTCTTCCTCCTATTCTTCCTTTTTAAATACAGACTTTGGTTTTAAACATATAGGGCAAATGTAATCTTCTGGCAAATTCTCAAAAGGTATTTCTCCATCATATATATAGCCACATACCGTACATACATAGGCACCTTTTGTCTCTTCGGAAGGGGGAATATAAGTAGGTGCTGTCTTAGGACTTTTCCCTTTTACTACATTATGATAATATGCGTATGTCATAGGCGTTCCCTCTTTTAAAAACTGGGTATCTATGACACTCCCCAAAAATACTGTATGTGTTTCTGTCTCCATTTTATCTGTTACCTGACAGATCACAAAAGTACAGCACTCTTTTAACACAGGCATACCATCATATTTTTCATAAGGCACCTCCTGAAACTTATCTGTATTTTTACTGGAACGGAAACCAAACTTGGCAATTAAGGAAGGTGCTGCCTGTTCTGATAAAACAGAAATAGCAAATTTTCCTGTTTTCTCCACACATTTCGTTGTAAAATTATCATGGTTTAAACTGACTGCAATGGATGCGGGCTCAGCCATAATTTGCATTGCACTGTTGGCAATACAACCTACTGGCCTTCCTCCATCCATTGATGAGACAACATATAGTCCATATGACAAATTTCTAAGAGCATTTAAATCCATATTCATCCTCCATTCTTACACCTTTCCATGTTAGGCGCAATTTGTTATTATTCATATTTTTCCTAATTTTTCATTTTATTATAACATTTTGCGAAAATTATTTCTACGTTTATTTTTTAAGGATTGTTCATAATTATGTGAAAAAGAAGGAAAACTGTGGTATTATCTATGATAGGATATTTATGAGAAAGGATATTGCATATTATGGGTAAAAAAATAAAAAAAATAATTGCTGCCAGTATAACAGCTACAGCAGCGGCAGGAACGGTCATTGCTGTAAAAAAGCAACGGGAAAAACAGCTTTTATATCATGAACAAAGCATGATTGAAGAAATAAACAAGCGGGATTATAAAGATATGCAAGTTTATTTTGCAGGAGGAGGACTTGCCAGCCTGTCAGGAGCTGTTTATCTCATTCGAGACTGCCATTTTAAAGGAGAAAATATTCATATTCTAGGAGGAATCGATAGGATAGATGAAAAGGGAGATGAGATAGAGCTGTCTAACAACAGTTTTCCTTTTAAAGGAAAACACATATTTTTTAAAGAGACTTCTGAAAACTTTTGGGAACTCTTTTCCTATATTCCTTCTTTAACTTATCCAGACAAAAGTGTTACTGAAGAAATGTTAAGCAACTGCCAGCATCATTCTTTGACAAAACCCTGTCTGATAGATAGAGATGGAAAAGTTACTGATAAATTACGTAAAGACTTTTCTCCGCTAATCAAAAAGGCACTTGGAAAACTCCTGACATCCAAAGATTCAAAGCTTGGGCAGAGTACCATAAGAGATTGGTTTAAGGAAACTCCCAGTTTTTTTGACACGAACTTCTGGTATGTATGGCAGACTTCCTTTGGATTCCAAAAGTGGAGCAGCCTTATCTTATTCCGCCGCTCTCTTTTGCGCATGATACCTTTATTTTGTAAAGGAAATCCTTTGGAAGGGGCCATTCCTATACCTGTGGATCCCTATATCCTATTCATCAAACCTCTTTTCGCTTACTTAGAAAAACACAATGTAAACATTTACCCTACCTATGCTGTGACAGATATTGACTTTGACAAGAATAAGTTGCTCCCCTCTGCCCTTCATGTAACCTGTCCCGAAAAGGATGACTATATAATTCCCTTAAGGGAAAAGGACTTATGTATTATAGAAAATGGTTCGATAGCTTCCTCTTCTAGGACTGGTTCTTTGAAAACAAAGGCTTCCTCTTCCTTCTCTGATGGCAAAGAACTTTGGAAAAACATTGCTGGCAAAAAACAAGGTCTAGGAAATCCAGAACCTTTCTTTCATAACCGAGAGCAAACCCATAAGATAAGCTTTCATATCTCATGTAAAGGGGAGCATTTCCAAAAGCTGTTGGAGAAAAAATGTGGCAATGGCCCAGGAAAAGGAGCTTATATTATATTAAAAGACTCCAACTGGCTTATGAGCATCTTTGCCACCCCCTATTCTCACAAGGAACAAGACAGAGAAGAAAGGATTTTCTGGGGCTATGGACAATACATCGACCGCCTAGGTGACTATGTTCAAAAGCCTATGAAAGAATGTACTGGAGAAGAAATTATGGCAGAGTTAATCCACCAACTTCATTTTGAAAAGGAAGAAGCAGTCATTATGGGAAGTATTATAGAAGTCACTCCTTATTATATACCCTATGCCTATTCCTCCCTTTTGCCAGGACATCCCTTTGACCGCCCGAATATTATTCCAGAACAATCCCAGCGTCTTGCTTTCATTGGCCCTTTTACAAACATTCCAGAAGATGTGCCATGTTTGGAAGAATACTCTGTTCGCTCTGGGAGAATGGCCATCTATCATCTTCTAAACATTGATATGGGCATTTGTCCTGTTACCTCCCACCATAAAGACCCAAAAATCGTTATAGATGTACTGAAAAAATTTTGTACATAAAGGTAAGCTTTTCTGCCTCTAACATAATATAACTGCCAGATTTCATCAAAGTTCCAAAAGGTCTTTGATGAAATCTGGCAGCTCTCATGAACATTCCACATTAGCTCACGTGAAGATCCTTGAAAATATTTCCTCATACCATTCATACAGACTATCTTTTTATGAATATCAATAAGCAGAACGATAAGCCGGGTTATGTCGTGAATGATCATCTATCTACAACTGCCGTTGCCGGCAGCTTCCAGCGACCTACCTGAAAGCAGGCCGGGCAAGCCTATAGCTTTCCTTTTGGTCTTGCTTCGAATGGGGTTTACATATGCCCTGTCTGTCACCAGACAGGCGGTAGTCTCTTACACTACCCTTCCACCCTTACCTCATATATTATGAGGCGGTATATTTCTGTTGCACTATCCTTGGAGTCGCCTCCACCGGACGTTATCCGGCATCCT
>CANOLZ010000106.1 GCA_947567075.1 uncultured bacterium | reverse complement strand
CGCCTGCTTCATCAAAGATATCTACCATACCGGTTGCTTTTACCAGATGCATATTTGTCGCTTTGGCAGACTGGTTACAGGCAGTAAAAATAAGTGCGACTAATATAACAACCAGATATCGTTTCTTATAATGGTTAGTTTTCATAGAATGTGTTCTCCTTTATATAATGTTAGCATGTATTATAACATAAAAGTTTTTAAAAGGTAATCATTTCGAAGTTCCTTTGAAAATGTGAATAGGGAGTTAGATAGTGACGAAAAGAAACATTGTAAAAAGGTTACAATGAAAATTATACTAGGTATTTTCATATTAGCTGCCTCTTTTACCCTAGGAGGCCAAGAAAAAATGGTATCACTCATTGCAGCGACAGTTGTGATTGTTTTAATTTCTCAATATATGGGTATATGGAAATATAAGAGAGAAAAAAGGAACATTTAAAGCATACCCCTAAAAGTAAGGTCATCCTTCTATCGTTTTTTAAATTTTTTCATGAGTGTGAGAGAATAAAGTCCCAAAAAGGGCGTTATTTTCTCCACTCTTTTTTTATACGATAGATGTGAGACAATAGCTTATTTCCTGTTGAAAAAGTTTTCTTCTAAAAGAAATTCATGATATAATATGCAAAGATTATAATACTATAAATTTTTCATTTTTTACAATGGCTCATGCCGCCAGAGAAACGGAGGATTTATGCATAAAGAAATGAAAAAATTTGCAAAAGAAAATGAATTTCTAGTAGAAAGGAAAAAAGATATTGTTTATGGGCAAAAAAATGGTTTCTTTTTTGTCATTTATCAAATGCCAGTTTCTATATACAGCCATAGAGTTCAAATTTGGGCAAAGCCAAAAAGAGGGGAGGCAAAGCCTGCTGTTTCTGACTGTTTGCATGAGTGGAAGGAGGGATTTGCGTATTTGTTAAATGTCTATTTTAGCGGAGAGAAAATTATTGCCCAGTTTCAAGGGGAGGGAAAGTGGGATGAAACATATAGCCGTTCCATCGTTGATTTTTTGGAAGAGCTCACAAATTATTGCCAAGAAAAAGGACTTATTCAGTGTTGTGAAGGCTGCTCTAGAGAAGATAAACTGTGTTTTTGTGAGTTGGAAGGAGAAGACAGGCTTATCTGTTCCCATTGTTTTTCCCAAAAACTGAAAGAAGAAAAGGCATATGAAAAAAATGGGAATTTCATAGGGGGAATCATAGGGGGATTTCTAGGTTCTCTCATAGGAGCAGCCTTGTGGATATTCATAGAACAGCTGGGCTATTATTCATCCATAGCAGGGGCTGTGATGATTTTCTTTTCTCTAAAAGGTTATGAGAAGTTTAGGGGTAAGTTGGAGAAAGGGGGAATTATCTTTTGCAGCCTTCTTTGCCTTTTTATGGTATGGATAGCAGAGCAGACAACATTAGCTCTTCTCTTTTATAATGAATGGAAAGTATATGATAATATTACTTATTTTGAGATCTTTCAAAATATGCCCTTTCTTTTGAAAGAAGAGGAGTTCAAAGAATTAAGAGCTGCTTTGATGGGAGATTTAATAAAAGGGTATATGATGATATTGTTAGGTGCCTTTGGAATAGTCAGGCAGGCTTTTCGAAATAGGAGAAAAACAGGAGCAAAAATGATAGCCCCTGTTAAGTAAATGCTTTTAATGATTCTTCTTCCTCAAATTGTTTCGAGTATAGATGGTAATAATATCCTCTTGCTTCTAAAAGTTCTTTATGAGTTCCCCTTTCAATAATTTTTCCTTCTTTTACAACAAGAATAAAATCAGCTCGTCGTATTGTAGAGAGGCGGTGGGCAATCACAAAGGAGGTGTGGCCGTTTAGGAGCTGCTCTGTAGCTTTCTGGATGAGCTGTTCCGTTTTTGTGTCAATAGAGGAGGTCGCCTCATCTAGGACAAAGATGGCAGGAGCGGCTAAAATTGCCCTTGCAAAGGAGATAAGCTGTTTTTCCCCTGTGGATAAACGGTTGCCGCTTTCTCCTACGTTACTGTCATATCCATTTTCCAATTTTTCAATGACTACATGAGCTGAAACTTTTTTAGCAGCCTCCTCTATTTCTTCATCAGTGGCATTTAAGTTTCCATACCGGATATTTTCCCGAATAGTGCCAGAAAATAAATGGGGATTTTGGAGCACATATCCTATCTGGCTATGGAGCCATAACTGGGAACGTTCCTTGTAATCCACCCCATCTATGAGAATACGTCCCTTTGTTGGCTCAAAAAAACGTCCAGCTAAGTTGACAAGGGTAGACTTTCCAGCTCCTGTTTCCCCCACAATGGCTACATTAGAGCCAGCTGGAATTTTAAGGTTAAAATGTTGAAGCACATATTCTTTCCCATCTGGATACATAAAGGACACGTCTTGAAATTCAATCTCTCCTTTTATTTTTTCCCAGTTTTCCTTTTTTGGGAAAAAGGAGTCTCCATATTTGGAAATAACTTCTGGTCTATCTACAACATTGGGTTTTTGTTCCAGCAGATCGGTGACCCGTTCAATATTTGCCTGACAGGAGATTAAGTCTGCCAACAGTCTTGCCAGCTGCTGAACAGGCTCAAAAATAACAACAGCATAAGACATAAAGACGGATAAAGTACCCAAAGGAATTTGTCCTATTTCCACCATAGCTCCCCCTTTTGCTAGAACAATGGCAGCGGCAGAGGAACTGAAAAAGAGCACAGTAGGAATATAAATAGCGTTGAGCTTGGCAGAGCGGCTGGCTGCCTGGTGCATTTTTGCCGTCTTTTTAAAAAATTCCTTTTCATTATCTTCCTCAATGACCATACTCTTGGATGTTTTCACTCCTGTAATTCCTTCGTTATATAAATTAGTAATCTGGGAATTGATTTTTCGAACTTTACGGTTCCAATGAAGAATTTTGTTTTGGAAGTATACAGTAAGGACAGCAATGCACGGCACAATGAGAACAATAATAAAGGCCAGTTTGCTATTGAGGAAGAACATAATGGCAAATACGCTTACCACATAGATCAAGGCCCAAAACATATCCACAATACCCCAGGCAGTCATACTGGCAATGCGCAATGTATCGCTCATGACCCGTGCATGAATATATCCTACAGGGGTTGTGTTAAAATAGGAAAAGGACAAGGTTTGTAAGTGCTGGAATTGGGCCCATTTTAAATCCTTTCCAACGTTCATATCAATAACTGTGGCTGCATGGACAGAAAAATAGACAAGGAGGGTTTGGGCGCCAATGACAGTAATATAGAGGAGGGTAAAGGGAAAGAGCCCTTCCAGGCTGTTTTTTGTAATGAACTGGTCAATAGCAGCGCTTTGAAAAAGGGGAACGGAGACATCAACAGCTGCAAGAAGAATGTTCAGTCCCAATGTAATGATAAAGTATTTTTGATAGGGTTTAAAAAAGGGCAGCATTTTTGCCCAAACCTGGAGAGAAAAGGGTTTGTTATATTCTTGTTCTTCATAAGCTGCCATTATATTTCCACCTTCTTTCTATCATCTTGACTCATTTGAATATCGTATACCTGTCTGTAAATGCCAGAGGCAGCCATTAATTCCTCGTGGGTTCCTCTCTCTGCAATATGCCCATGACTTAGAACAATAATTTGATCTGCTCCCATTAAGGTAGCCACTCGGTGGGAAATAAAAAGAATCGTAGCCTCTTTCTCATATTGCTTCAACGCCTTTCTTATGAGGGAATCTGTCTGAGAATCCACAGCAGACAAGGAATCGTCAAAAATAAGAATAGGAGCTTTTTGAAGAAGCATTCTGGCAATGGCTACTCTTTGTTTCTGGCCTCCTGAAAGGGTTATTCCCCTTTCTCCTACCATTGTCTCATAACCATCTGTAAAGTGTTGAATAGATGCATCCACACAGGCAATTTGGGCAGCTTTTTGAATATCTTCCATAGATGCCTCTTTAGAGGCTGCCCTAATATTTTCCTTGATAGTACGGGAATATAAAAAGGGTTCTTGAAGTACGATTCCTATTTTTTTTCTTAACACTTCAAGGGGAATCTCTTCAATGGGAGTTCCTCCAAGAGTAATGGATCCTTTTCCTTCAGGGAGCTGGTAGAGACGGTTAAGGAGCTGGGCAATCGTAGACTTTCCACTGCCTGTTCCCCCTAAAATACCAAAGGTCGTTCCTTGAGGAATGGTAAAATCAATATTGGAAAGTACTTGTTTTCCTGTCCCATATTGGAAGGAAACATTGGAAAAGACAATGTCATAATGGGGGAGTTCTTTTTCTATTTTTTTTACATCCTCTTTTTGGCAATAGTCTTCTTCCTCTCCACGAATAATATAATGCACCCTCTCAAAGGAAACTCCTGCTTTGCTCATGTCAGAGAGAATTCTCCCCAGCCCTCGAATGGGCCAGACAAGAGCAGTATTATAAGAGGCAAAGGCAATAAATTCTCCAACAGAGATAGAACCTTTTACTCCTTCTATTGTGCCAAGAACAATAATTGTGATGACTTGAAGCCCAGTAATAAAGTCCCCCACACCCCAGTATAATCCAGATAGGGAACCTAGACGGATCCAAAGTTTTGCAAATTTTTCATTTTTATCTTGGAACCGTTCCATTTCAAACTGTTCCCTGCCAAATGCCCGTACAACCCGTACCCCTGTTGCATTTTCCTGTACAACGGTGGACAATTCTCCTTCCGCTTCGTCAGCCACAGTAAAACGTTGGGCAATAAGGCGATAAAAAATAGTAGAATAAATAATAACAATGGGGACAAAGAAGAGAACAAGGAGAGATAATTTTCTATTCATAGCCCACATCATTCCAAAGGAGATAATAACGAGAAAGGCAGTCCGAAATACTTCTAAAAGTTGGGTTACCACAAAATTCCGAATGACCTCCACATCCGATGTACATCTTTGAATAATATCCCCTGTTTGATTTTTATCATGCCATTCCATAGGAAGCTTTTGTACATGGGAAAAAAGGGTATCCCTCATGTTTTTTGCAAAATTTTCTCCTGCTTTGGAGGCATTGAACTTGCAAACGAAAAGGGAAATCCCTGATAAAAGGGCAAGGAAAACTAAAAGTCCTGCAATAAGCCAAAGATGATTGGATAGGTAAGAGTATTTTTGGCTTCCTAGGACAGAATCAATGGCGAACCGAAATACTTGGGGAGTAAGGGCATTTAAGCCTGTGGAAATAAAAGATGCAAGAACTGCTATAATAAAATATTTTCTTGCATTTTGAAAAAAGCGTCCCATCCATTTTATTTTTTTATGTTTTTCTTTCATAATAACTCCTGTCCGTCCCCCTTTTTAAAAATAGTTGTATATACAATTAGGAAAAAAAGAAAGGGCGTTTTATGAACTCCCTTTCTGGATATATGTATTATACATGATTATAGGGTGAAAAGCTATGATAATTACATAAAAAATTTTTTTTATGTGAAAATTTTGCCATACATATTCTTTATGCCCAGAGAAACAATAACAAGGTAAATGTGAGATTCAAATGAATGTAAAAGGAGGACTTTATAATGGCTGAATTATCAGAATTAGAATTACAAAACTTAAGACATTTAATTGGCGGTTATGACACAACCCATTGTAAGATGAAGGAGTATGCAGACTGCACTTCTGACACAAAATTGAAACAATTTTTTGATAAAGGCGCAAAATCTGCTATGGATAATAAGCAGCAGTTGATGAAATTTTTACAGTAGGAGGGAAAGAGATGCAGGAAAAAATAATGGTAAATGACACTTTGACAGGAATAAATGGAGAATTAGTAAGATATGGGGAGATGATCCCTCAGACAGAGAATAAAGAATTAAAACAGACATTGAAGCAGTTTCGAAATGCATGTGAAACATCTCAAGAAGAGCTTTATCAAATAGCAAGAGAGAAAGCTTACTATGTACCTGCCTCTAAGGCTACCCAGGAGGAAATCAACCATGTGAAGTCTTTGTTTACACAAAGCTCTGCTATGTAAAATTGGAAAAAATGAAAAAAGTGTGGAATTATTGAAGTTCCACACTTTTTTTCCAGCTTTCTTTTGGGATAAAAGCACCATACAGAGCCCTAAGCTCCTTTTGGCTAGAGGACTTATTTAATGTTTTGGATAAGGGCAGATATAAAATTTCAAAAGGTACTTTAAAGAGAGAGAGAGAAATGTCCGTCTTTAGGGCGCCGCTTTTTTCATAGAAAGCAATACGTCTTTCTTGAACTTTTTCTTCCTCTTTAGAGGAGGCAAAACGAGGATTTTCCACTTCAATAAGGATGCCTCCTAGATCTGGATAGAGATCTTTAAAGAGAAAAAGGATTTCACTGCCAATGCCAAGGGAACGATAAGGAGGAAGCACAGCAAAATAATCTAAGAGGGCTGCAAGGCCTTTTGGAAGGCAAAGGAAAAAGGCATAGGCGCAAAGTTTGTCTTGATCATAAAATCCAAAAGCTTCATAAAGATTTTTTTCCATGAGGATTTTTAGAGTAGATAAGGGTTTTAATTCTTCTGATGGAAAATCTCGAACAGCTTCTTGCTCATATATTTCTTTTAATTGAGAAAAAGATAATGATTTTTTTACTATCATAGGTTTTTATTTCCTTACTTTAAGTTTTTATTTCTTTTATTTTAGAAATGTTGGAATCAATGGTCAGAGAATAATTGGTATAATAAACAACAAACCCAGGTTTTGCACCCTTTGGTTTTTTCACATGTTTTCGTTGGACATAATCAATTTCCACCTTTTCCTGTTCCCTGCCT
>CANOLZ010000105.1 GCA_947567075.1 uncultured bacterium | reverse complement strand
CGGACCAAGTTCTCCATAGTTTTCATAGCCTAAATTCATATAAGCAAAATTTTCAAAAGATACGCAAAAAGCATCCTCTCTTTTTCCAATAACAAGGGGAGTTCTTCCATAGCGATCTCTGGCAGCATATAATCCTTTGGAAGTCATAATGAGTAAAGTAAGAGAGCCATCTATTTGTTCTTGTGCATATTGAATTCCTTCTAGGATAGATTCTTTGTGATTGATCAAAGAAGCAATGAGTTCCGTGGCATTAATCTGCCCTCCGCTCATCTCCAGAAAGTGGGTATGGCCTTGAGAGTAGGAAAGATTTATTAATTCTTTCATATTATTGATCTTTCCTACCGTTGTAATGGCAAAACTTCCAAGATGGGACTGGACAAGCAAAGGCTGGGGTTCGTAGTCAGAAATGCAGCCAATGCCTAAATTGCCCAAAAGTTCCCCAGCATCTCGTTCAAACTTTGTGCGAAAGGGTGAATTTTCAATATTGTGGATAGCTCTTTGAAAGCCATCTTTTCCATAGACAGCCATTCCAGCTCTCCTTGTTCCTAAATGTGAGTGGTAGTCTACACCATAAAATAAATCTAAAGTACAATTGCGTTTTGCGGCAACGCCGAAAAAACCGCCCATAATTTTCCTCTTTTCTGCATAGCTTTTTAAGTAGGACAGAAACTTGTGGAAGCCATGCAGACACAAGTTTCTGTTGGATCTATGTAATGCAACAGGAAATTTCTTCTTAAGAGTAACACAAATATAGAGAAAAAAACAAGGCTTTCCTGAAAAGAAGTCAGAATAACAGAAAAGTTCCATGCATATACATATAACCAGTAGAACAAGGGGGTATATTGTGAAAAAAAAATTTTACACATGGACATTTGCGTTTGCGCCAAAACTTACAGGATATGGAAAGGCATGGTGATTTTTTATGGACATATCGAAGGAATATGATGTTTACAAAGATATACAGGCGAGAACGAACGGAGAAGTTTATATTGGCGTAGTAGGGCCTGTGAGGACAGGAAAATCTACCTTTATCAAGAGGTTTATGGATTTGCTTGTGCTGCCTTACATTCAGGAGGAACATGCAAAGGAGAGGGCAAAAGATGAGTTGCCTCAAAGTTCCGGAGGTAAGACGATTACAACGACAGAACCAAAATTTATACCAAAGGAAGCAGCGTCTATTACATTAAGTGCAGATGTTAATGTGAAAGTACGACTCATTGATTGTGTAGGATATATGGTAGAAGGAGCAGTAGGACATATTGAAAATGATGAAGAGAGAATGGTAAAAACCCCTTGGTTTGACCATGAAATTCCATTTACATCCGCAGCGGAAATTGGAACAAAAAAAGTCATTAACGACCATTCCACCATTGGCATTGTCATAACAACAGACGGTTCTTTTGGAGAAATCCCAAGAGAAAATTACATATCTGCAGAAGAAAAAACAATAATGGAATTAAAAAGATTGAAAAAACCTTTTCTTGTCCTTGTAAATTCTAACCGTCCCTTTGGGGATGATGCAGTAAATACAGTAGAAGAACTAAAACACAAATATGAAGTAAGCGCCATGGCAGTCAACTGTGAACAGCTGAAAAAAGATGATATTTATCATATTATGGAAAAGGTACTTTTTGAATTTCCCTTGTCTGAGCTTCAATTTTATGTTCCAAAGTGGGTGGAAATGCTGCCAAACACCCATAGAATGAAGGGGGACATTGTAAATAAAGTGAAAGAAACCTTAAAGGGATTATCTTCCTTACGAGACATTATTGAGCATCCTGTATCTATTGACAGTGATTATGTTAAAAAGTGTAAAATGGATCAGATTAATTTGGCAGATGGATGTGTGAAAGTAAGCTTAGATGTAGATGATTCTTATTACTATGAAATGTTAAGCGATTTAGTAGGAGAAGAAGTAACAGGGGAATACCAGCTTATGGGAATGCTCCAGGAAATGGCAAAGATGAAGAAGGAGTATGAAAAGGTGCTAAGCGCCATGACATCTGTACGACAAAAGGGCTATGGAGTAGTGACGCCAGAGAGAGATGAAATTACATTAGAAGATCCAGAAGTAATCCGTCATGGAAATAAATTTGGAGTAAAAATCAAGGCGGAAAGCCCAAGTATCCATATGATAAGAGCAAATATAGAAACAGAGATCGCTCCCATTGTGGGAACCGAAGAACAGGCAAAGGATTTAATCCGGTTTATTTCTGAGGCAGCTGTGACAGAAAAAGGAATTTGGGATACAAATATTTTTGGAAAATCTATTGAACAATTAGTAAATGATGGAATTTCCAGCAAAATTTCATTAATTGGAGATGAAAGCCAGGTAAAACTTCAAGAAACCATGCAAAAGATTGTCAATGATACGAATGGGGGAATTGTCTGTATTATTATATAAGGAACTCTTTTTGAAAAACAGAATATTATGGATAGTAACTGCCGTAAAAATAAAGAGGGAATTTCATGGCACAATGGCCAATGTCCTTATGGGCGTTACTTGGAACAGGGCTGACCTTCGCCATGACAGCGGCAGGGTCAGCTATGGTTTTCTTTTTTCGAAACGAGATGAAGGGAAAGGTGCAAAGTTGTTTCCTTGGTTTTGCAGGGGGAATTATGATGGCTGCTTCCGTATGGTCTTTGCTTATTCCTTCTATAGAAGAAACAATCATGAGGGGACAGATTGGATGGATACCTGCAGCAGGGGGATTCTTTTTTGGAGGAGGTTTTCTCTATGCATTGGAAACAGGAGTGTTAAAGTACAGAAAGAAAAAAAATAAAACTCATGAAGTCTCTATGCTTTTCTTTGCCGTTACTTTACACAATATTCCAGAAGGAATGGCTGTTGGCATTGCCTTTGCCATGGCAGGTATTACGGAAAATTCTTCTATGGCTATGGCATCAGCTATCGCCTTAGCGATTGGTATTGGAATACAGAATTTTCCAGAAGGAGCAGCTGTTTCCATTCCTTTAAGACAGAGGGGGTTAAGCCGCTGGAATGCTTTTTTTAGGGGGAGCGCTTCTGGAATTGTAGAGCCTATTGCCGGATTTGCCACAGCCCTTTTTGTAGGGAGCATTGCTCCAGTAATGCCCTGGCTCTTAGCTTTTGCTGCAGGAGCTATGGTATATGTAGTCATTGGAGAGCTTATTCCAGAAGCATTGGAAAAGGGGGATTCTAAAATTGGAACAATGGGATTTATGGCTGGATTTCTTTTGATGATGATTTTTGATGTAGCCTTATAGGGAAGCCTTTGTTATAATAGAACAAGGAAAAAAGAATTGGAGCATGTTAGGCAAGGAAGCCCCTGCCTTTCTGATAAGGATATTGTATCAAAGAGGCAGGGGAAAAAGAGGAAAGGAGTTTTAGCCATGAATCCAGCATATGAAAAATTAGTAAGATGTTATGAAAGTATTTGTAAAAAAGTAAGTTTTAAACCAGAGGTAGCCTTAGTGTTAGGCTCTGGGCTTGGAGATTACGCCAATGATATGAAGGTAGAGACAGCCATTGATTACAGTGAGATTGATGAATTTCCTGTTTCTACTGTGCCAGGACATGCAGGTAAATTTATTTTTGGCTATGTGGGGGATGTACCAGTAGTATGTATGAAAGGGAGAATTCATTATTATGAAGGATATCCAATTTCTGATGTCGTACTTCCTGTTCGTCTAATGAAAAGAATGGGGGCAGAAATTCTTTTTTTGACCAATGCTTCTGGAGGAATTAATAAGGACTTTCAGGCAGGAGATTTTATGCTTCTGGAGGATCATATTTCTTGTTTTGCTCCCAACCCTTTGATAGGAGAAAACATGGACGAGCTTGGAACAAGATTTCCAGATATGAGTCATGTATATGATGAGGAGTTAAAAGAGATCATTGTAAAAACAGCAAAAGACTTAAAGATTAAGCTCCAAAGAGGAATTTATTTACAGTTGACAGGTCCCTCCTTTGAGAGTCCTGCGGAAATTCAGATGCTTCGAAAGATGGGAGCAGACGCTGTTGGCATGAGCACAGTAGTGGAAGCTATTGCAGCAAATCATATGGGAATGAAAATATGTGGGATTTCATGTGTATGCAATATGGCAGCAGGAATGACAGAAAACCCTTTGACCCATGAGGAAGTGCAGGAGGCAGCAAATAAGGCAGCGCCTTTCTTTAAACAGCTTTTAACAGAGTCTATTAAGAGGTTTTGTTTGGAAAGATAAAAATTTTCATAAAAGAGATAGTTTTTATAAATCCATGTTTGAAAATATAGGCAGAAAGGATGCTTATTGTTAAAAAATATATTTTTTATAAAGGAGCTATTACACTAAGAAATGAGTGAATGGCTCCTTTTTTAATGTAAGAAATACCTGCCAGACTAAAGAATCTGGTAGTCAGAATAAAAGGAAAGCATACTGTTTGCCATGACAGAAAATATAAATGAGCCTTATATTAAAACTCAAGTAGGAAAAAATAGGAATAGAGTATGCCAAAGATTATTCTGAATAGTATGTAAAATTTGAAATATATAGATAGGAAAGACGGATGGAATTCCATGACTTTTTACAGAGAAACTAGGAAAATAGAAAGTTTTGACATTCTAATATAGATGATGCATGTATTTATAATAATAAGTAGAGAGTATATAATAATTATTGACATAGATAAAAAAAATTCTTATACTATACAAAAACAGTAATTTATTATGATAAATTAGTAACGTATAATATAAAAATAAACTAGTAAAAAAGCTTTTAAGAAATTGGAAGAGAGTGTTCTTGTATGGGGTAAAGGATTGGTATGGAGGGAAAATAGGGAAAAATCCAGCATAAAACCCTGTCTTTTCTATAGATTCATAGTATATGTAAGGAGCCTCCATAACAGACGTTGCTTTGCCATACATTGAGTTAAAAAATGAATCTATCATTCATTTTGCATGGAAGAACAACAGAAAAATATAAATGAAAAAAGGAGAGTAAAGATGGAGCATATTGTAGAATTTGACAAGATTAGTAAAAATTTTGGAAAACATAAGGTAGTGGATGAAATTAGTTTTACTATTGAGAAAGGTGAATTATTTGGATTATTAGGACCAAATGGGGCAGGAAAATCAACTTCTATTTCAATGCTATCTGGATTGATGAAACCTTCATCAGGGAGGATTTTAGTAAATGGAAAAGATATTGCCAAGTATCCAAAGGAAGGAAAGAGATGCATTGGTTTAGTGCCACAAGATATTGCATTATACCCTACTCTTTCTGCGCAAGATAATCTGTATTTTTGGGGAAGAATGTATGGTTTATCAGGAAAAAGGCTTAAAGAAGAAGTAGATAGGGTATTAAAAATTGCAAATCTTGAGGAAAGACGAAAGGATATAGTCAAAGGATTTTCAGGTGGTATGAAAAGGAGAATAAATATTGCTGCTGCATTATTACATAGACCACAACTGCTCATTATGGATGAACCAACGGTTGGGATTGATCCACAATCTAGAAATAGTATTCTTGAGACAGTAAAAGAATTAAATGAGGAGGGAATGTCGGTTATTTATACAAGTCATTACATGGAAGAGGTTGAGTTTCTATGTAATCGAATTGGCATAATTGACTTAGGAAAGTTATTAATGGTAGAAGAAAAAGAAAAATTAAAGCAAGAGATTATGGGAAGTGAATGTATTGAATTAAAGATAAATCATGAAGAGGATTCCATTATAAATGGTCTTTCCAAGTTGGAATTTATTACCAAAGTACATAAAAATGAAAATGGTTGTATTAATGTTTATCTTCATGACCCATCTCAGCATCTTCAAAGTATTGTTCATTACATTAGTGAACAAGGGGTAAACATCACACAATTCTCCATCCAGGAACCAAACCTGGAAAATGTGTTCTTGAAATTAACAGGCAAGGCGCTAAGAGACTAAAAAAGAAAAGGAGAATAAATACTATGATGAAAATTCTGGGGATTGCTCAAAAGGAATTAAAGGTAACTTTTAAAGATATACAGGCATTGGCTGTGATCATTTTAATGCCAATTGTTTTAATATTCGCATTAGGAATGAGTTTAAGCTCTATATTTGAAGGAGGGTCAGTAGAAGTATCTCAGTTTAAAGTTGGCGTAATCAATGAGGACGATGGAGAGGCAGCTGAAAACTTAATGGAATTCTTTGAAACAGAAGAGGTAAAAGAATATGTTACGATTCTCACAGGTAGCCTGGATGAATTAAAAGACAAGCTGAAAGAAGAAGAAATTGTGGCATTTATTCAGATTCCAAATGGATATTCTAAAGCAGTTGAAAATGGAGAACAAGGAGAAGTAAAGATTTACCAAGAGAAGGAGGAGGATGTAAATAACACAATATTTTCTAGTCTTATGAAAGCATATGCAGATACCAATAATAATGTAAGTGCAGCAATAAAATCAGCAGATGAACAGTTAGAAAAATACAGCATTCCAGGCGAAGCAGTGCTAGAACCCCTAGAAAATATATTGGATAACGATAGGGATTATATAGGAACAGAGTATCTTACAGATGAAGAGAACAATATTTCTGCAATTCAGTACTATTCTGCAGCTATGGCAGCTATGTATATTTTGTTTGTTGGCATGATTGGTACATCATCTATCATAGAGGAGCGTGAAAATAATACATTGATGAGACTACTGACGACAAAAGCCAATAGGGTAGATATTATATTGGGAAAATTTTTAGGTGTATTTTTAATAGGAATATTGGATATTGGAATCATCATTTTGTTTTCAAAATTTGTATTTGGCGTAACATGGGGCAATTCCATTGGGGGACTTTTATTACTTTCTGCAATGTTATCCTTTGCAGCAAGTGGACTTTCCTTAATGATCGCAACACTTTTTAAATCATCCAAGGCTGTGAGCACATTAAATC
>CANOLZ010000104.1 GCA_947567075.1 uncultured bacterium | reverse complement strand
ATTATTGCCTTATAATGTTTTTCTAAAGAAAGCCTCGGAAATATTTTCCGAGGCTTTTGTAATAAAGAGAACCCTTTACTCCTTTCCCATAGAGCCAATTCGTCCAAAAACAGTAAATAAATAAATTCCTGCGATACCTACGATTGCATATACAATACGGCTGAACATGGACATATTGCCAAAGAGAAGAGCCACAAGATCAAACTGGAAAAAACCAATGAGTCCCCAATTAATGGCACCAATAATCGCCACGGTCAGTAAAATATAATCTAGCCATTTTGAATCCATTGTTTTCTACCTCCTAATATTTCAATCATAGTGAAAGAACAGAGTTCTACAAACAATAGTATTTGTATTTTTTGTTTACTTATGTTGGGAAAGGAAGGGTGGAAAACTATGGACAGGGGAGAAATCTTTGATTATAATAGAAACTTATAAGGTATAAAGGAGGCATCATTCTTGGCAAAACAAACAAAAAAAGTTGTAAAATACCGTAAGCCTCTGAATCTGAATTTAGGTATTATTATATTTACCATGATGTTTATTTATATTATTGTTTGCATTTTTTCATATTTTACAAAAAGCCATATAACGGCATATGAGGTGAGAATTGGTTCCTTGGCGAGAAATAACATATATGAAGGAATCATAATAAGAAAGGAAGAAGTTGTTCAATCTACCAATTCAGGTTATATTAATTATTATGCAAGAGAAAGTGAGCGAGTTTCCACAGGTTCTATGGTCTATACACTAGATGAGAGCGGAAAGTTAAATGACGTTGTCAATGCCAATACAGATGAAAACACGTTGACAGACGAGGATCTCATGAATCTTCGAGGAGAATTTTCTTCCTTTGGACACAGTTTTACTAATAAAGATTTTCATTCCACTTATGATTTTAAATTTGACATGGAGGGGACTGTTTTAAAACTTGCCAACTATCAGGTATTATCTAATTTGAATATTTTAGAACAAAATAATATTACAGAACTAGTAGATTTCTGCTATGCCCCTAAATCAGGAATTTTAGTCTATAATACAGACGGTTATGAGAATTTAACTGTAGATTTAATTACTCCTGAAATTTTTAACAAGGAAAACTATGAGAAGAAAATGACCCACAGTTATGATCTTATAGGACAAGGTGATCCTGTTTACAAACTTATCACAGATGAAAACTGGTCCATTATTTTACAAATAGAGGAAGAAAGGGCTTTGGAGTTAGAAGAAAAATCCTATGTTCAAGTTCGATTTTTAAAAACGGATACCATTTCTTGGGCAGCTGTGAACATTATTCGAACAGGAGAAAATACCTATTGTAAATTGGATTTAAATAATTCCATGATTAATTTTGCCACAGATCGTTTTATTGAAATAGAGCTTCTCACATCTGGGGAAGAAGGTCTAAAAATTCCTAATTCTTCCATTGTTGAGAGAGACTTTTTTCTCATTCCTACAGAGTATGGAATGCAAAATGGGGATGGGGAGGATATTGGATTTATCAAGGAAACTTATTTAGAAGATGGGACTTTGTCTCAAGAATTTATACAAGCTGCCATATATCATGTAAACAATGACGAATATTATGTAGATGTATCTGCTTTTCAAATAGGAGAGTACATTATAAAACCAGATTCTTTAGAAAAATACCCCATTAGTAAAAAGGGAACCTTGATAGGAGTTTATAATGTAAATCTAGGCTATGCAGATTTTCGGCAAATTAGTATATTATACCAAAATGATGAGTATGCCATTGTAAAATCGGATACAGCCTATGGTTTAAATGTTTATGATCACATAGCCCAGGATGGAACAAGTGTAGAAGAAAATGATTTTATTTTTGAATAGAAAAACATACAAATGGAAAAGGAGAGGTATGGTAAAGAGCATGATTAAAGAAAATTTAGAAAAGGTAGAAAAAAAAATACAAGCTGCTTTACAAAAGGCAAATAGAGAAGAGAAAGAAATCATCCTTATCGCTGTAAGTAAGACAAAACCTATTTCTTTGCTTCAAGAAGCGTATAAATTGGGAATTCGTGATTTTGGGGAGAATAAAGTACAGGAATTCGTAGAAAAATATGAACAAATGAGTAATCCGGAAATTCGCTGGCATTTTATTGGACATCTCCAAACAAATAAAGTAAAATATATTATTGATAAGGTATATTTGATTCACAGTGTAGATTCCTATAAGCTTGCATGTGAAATTAGCAAAGAAGCTGTAAAGCATAAGAAGGAAGTTCCCATACTCATACAAGTGAATGTGTCCATGGAGGAGAGTAAATTTGGTGTCTCCCCAGAGGAAGCAGAGGAATTCCTACGAAAAATTGCAAAACTGCCAGGAATCACTGTACAGGGACTTATGACCATTGCCCCCTATACGGAAAATGGGGAATCCAATCGGCATTATTTTCAAAAATTAAATCAATTATCTGTTGACATAAAAAGAAAAAACATTGATAATATAAGCATGGGCATTCTGTCCATGGGTATGACCGGTGATTATGAGACTGCCATTGAAGAGGGGGCCACATATGTCCGAGTGGGAACCGGTATTTTCGGAATAAGAGATTATTCTGAAAGGAAATAGGAAGGGTAAGAGTAAGGAGTGCAACCAATGGGAGTTTTGGACAAGTTTTTGAATGCGATGAAACTAAACGATGAAGACTATGATGATTACGACGATGATTTTTATGATGACGATGATGATGACTTTTTCGATGAAACGCCAAAGAAAAAGAATAATAGAAGAGAATCAAGAGATAATGACTTTTATGATGAGGAACCTCCAGCCAGAAGATCCTCTTCTGCTAAAGTGACCCCAATGCGCCAGACGAAACCAAAAATTACAGCTGGTATGGAAGTATGCGTTATTAAGCCTACAACAGTAGAAGATGCAAGAGAAATTGCAGAAACCTTACTTGCTAATCGCACGGTTGTTTTAAATCTCGAAGGACTAGATGTAGATATTGCACAAAGAATTATTGATTTTGCTTCTGGTTCCACCTTTGCAATAAGCGGCAATTTACAGAAAATTTCCCACTATATTTTTATTATTACTCCAAAAAGTGTGGATATTTCAGGAGACTTTCAGGATTTAATCAGTGGAACCTTTGATGTTCCACCGCTCAACAATCGATATTAAGAGTGAACTTCCTGTCATATAGACGGGGAGTTTTTTCGTAGGAGGAAAAGATATGGCAAAGCAAATGTTTATGAAAGGCATAAAAGAAGATGGATATTCTATCCTTTTGGAGTGCTCTTTTGAAAAACTACTTGAGCAATGGAAATTTCTGTATAATAAAAATCAAAAAGTATGCATTGTTACAGATTCCAACGTTGGTCCCCTCTATAGTAGGGAAGTTTCCGCTGTCTTAAAAAAGGATGTAAAAGAAATTTTTGTTTTTACCTTTCCAGCAGGAGAAGAAAATAAAACATTGGATACTGTAGAATCTTTATATTCCTATTTAATAGAAAATAAGTTTGACAGAAAGGACATTCTCATTGCATTGGGAGGAGGAGTTGTAGGAGATTTAACAGGATATGGGGCAGCCACTTATTTGAGAGGAATCCATTATATTCAGATACCAACTACATTATTATCACAAGTGGACAGCAGTATAGGCGGAAAGACAGGAGTTGACTTTAAAAAATATAAAAATATGGTTGGAGCTTTTTATATGCCTAAACTTGTATATATGAATATAGACGTATTGCAATCATTGGATGAAAGGCAGTTCTCCTCGGGAATGGCAGAAATCATAAAACATGGTCTCATAAGGGATCATTCCTTTTTTCAATGGATTTCATCCAATGCTGAAAACATTTTAAAAAGAGATATAAAGACGATAGAGGAAATGATTTATAAAAGCTGCTTTATAAAAAAAGAAATTGTAGAACTTGATCCAACAGAACAAGGGGAGAGGGCACTATTAAATTTTGGACATACGATTGGCCATGCTATAGAAAAAATAAAAAATTTTCAAATGCTTCATGGAGAATGTGTAGCTTTAGGCTCTGTGGCTGCGGCATATATTTCTTTAGAACGGAAATTATTAAAAAGAGAAGAATATGAAAACATAAAACATATATTTAAGTCTTTCTCTCTACCAATTTGTATAGGAAATTGTTCACCAGAAGAAATTGTGGAAATCACAAAATTAGATAAGAAAATGGAAGAAGGAATCGTGAAATTTATTCTTCTTGAAAAAATGGGAAAGGCAGTCATAGATAAAAGTGTAAAAGAAGAGGAGCTGCTAAAAGGAATAAAGGAGATTTTACTTTATGAGTAAAAAATTGGGAGGAGATTTATCATGATTTCAAATAAAAAAAGGGGAATATTTTATGTCTTAGATTTTCTCATTGCCCTTGTTCTTATTTTTCTCGATCAATTTACAAAACGTCAGGCTATTCTCTATTTAAAAGAAAAAGAGCCAGTGCTTTTGTGGAAAGATATTTTGCATCTCCAATACTTAGAAAATAGAGGGGCTGCCTTTGGTATTCTTCAAGGACAAAAATGGCTTATTGTTATAATTGGTCTCATTGCCCTAGCAGGCATCTCTTATGCCTTATTAAAAATACCTGTACAAAACAAATATATGCCCCTTCGAATTTCCCTTATTTTTATTTCTGCAGGAGCTATAGGAAATATTATTGACAGACTTACGTACCATTTTGTTGTTGATTTTATTTATTTTGTACCCATTGATTTTCCTATCTTTAATGTGGCAGACTGTTATGTTACGATGGCCACCTTACTTTTAATTTTTCTTATTTTATTTTATTATAAGGAGGAAGACTTTGCCTTTTTAACAGAACAAAAGGATCCAGGCAAATCCCAGACAAGGGCAGAATAAGTCATACAGGAATGGAAATGAAAACAGAAACATGGATTGCTCCACATAAGTGGGAGGGAGAACGGATTGATAAGTATTTAAAAGAATCTTTTCCAAATATGTCCCGATCTTATTTACAAAAGTTAATCAAAGAACATCATCTTCTTGTAAACAAAGAGAAGATAAAAGCAAATTACCGTCTTACAGGAGGAGAACAAATAGAACTGACCATCCCTGACCCAATTGAACCTTGCCTTTTTCCAGAAAATATTTCTCTTTCCATTTTGTACGAAGATGAAGATATTCTTATTGTGAATAAACCAAAGGGAATGGTTGTGCATCCAGCTCCAGGCCATGAAAAAGGAACATTAGTAAATGCTCTTTTAGAATATTGTAAAGAAGATCTTTCTGGAATTAACGGAGTCTTAAGGCCTGGTATTGTCCATAGAATTGATAGGGATACAACAGGCTCTATCATTATTTGCAAAAATGACGCTGCCCATCATGAAATTGCCAGACAGTTAAAGGAACATACGATTGTTCGAAAATATAGGGCCATTGTCCATGGAGTAATAAAAGAGGAAGAAGGCACTATCCGATCTTCTATTGGACGTCATCCTACGGAAAGGAAAAAAATGGCTATGAATGTAAAAAACGGAAAACTAGCCATTACCCATTACAAAGTCCTCCAGAGATTTTGTCAATTTACTTACATTGAGTGCAAACTTGAGACAGGAAGGACCCATCAAATTCGGGTTCATATGGCTGGAATGGGACATCCTCTTTTAGGAGACCATGTATACAGCCATAGAAATTCTCCTTACACATCGTTAAAAGGGCAGACTCTTCATGCCATGACCATTGGTTTTTTTCATCCATCCAATGGGAAGTATATAGAAATTGAAGCCCCTTTACCAGATTATTTTCAGCATTTGTTAGAAATCATACCATAGATAAGATATGGAAATTATGATATAATGAACCTATGAATTTTTTCATAAATAGGGAGTGAGGTGTATAATATGAATACAATTATTACAATAGGAAGACAATTTGGCAGTGGAGGCCACGAGATTGGGGAAAAGCTGGCACAGTTTTGGGGAATAAAATGTTATGATAAAGAACTGTTAGCCAGAGCTGCAAAAGAGAGTGGCTATTGCGAAGAAATGTTTCGCAATCATGACGAGCGTCCTACCAATAGCTTTTTATACAATTTAGTTATGGACACATACTCGTTTGGATATAACTCCTCTACCTTTGTAGATATGCCTATTAGCCATAAAGTGTTTCTAGCCCAATTTGATGCTATTAAAAAACTGGCAAAAGAAGAACCTTGTATTATTGTTGGCCGGTGTGCAGATTATGCATTAGCAGAATTTAAAAACTGTGTTCACATATTTATTCATGGGGATTTAGAAACAAGAATTCAAAGAGTTTCTGAAAAATTTGAATTAACGCCAGATAAAGCGAAAGAAATGATTATAAAAAAAGATAAACAAAGGGCTAGTTATTATAATTATTATTCTTCTAAAAAATGGGCTTCTGTTGAAAGTTACCATCTTTCCATTGATAGCAGCCTTCTTGGAATCGATGGAACAGTAGAACTTATTAAACAATTTGTCAATGGATTTGAGAAAAAAACGTCTTAGGGAGAGAAAGAGAACTATTCGTGAAAGACAACTTTAACGAATAGTTGTGTTGAAAAAGAAGAAAACTATACTTTTTTATACAAGAAGGTGACATAATTATATTATGTCACCACAGACTGTAGACAAAGCGGCTCTGGGACACATGCCCCAGAGCCATTTTACTTTCATCAACCCAATTGCGTCCAAAATAAGGACATTGTGCACAGACCATGCCGCAGCTCTTGTATTCCCGGTATCCGTCTCGATTCGTTGTACGGTAGGTTAACACCTTATTATTAGGACAAATATAGCAGTCATAGTACTTATCATAAGCATACTCCTACTTTTTGAAAAATCCTTTCTTCGTCATGGGGCGCTTATAAGGCATAAGCGGTCTGATTCCGTCATCTGTCAGAAGTTTTGCGATACCCGGAGTTTTGTATCCTGCATCAGCTATCAGCGTTTCTATTCCCATATCTTTTATCTTATCATACAGGGACTTGAAGGTTCTGCTGTCATGACAGTTTCCGGGGTGAATACTGTAACCGAGAATCCAACCGTTTTTATCACAGGCGCTCTGTACGGCATAGGCAAATACATTTTTATGCTCCCCTTTGCGGAACCATCCGCTCTCAGGATCAGAAGTACTTGTTTTGATTGTTTTTTCTTCCCTGTTGCCG
>CANOLZ010000103.1 GCA_947567075.1 uncultured bacterium | reverse complement strand
GTGAGTATATCATTTATTTCCTGTTTGGTGTTACAACTTTATTATACCATCTCACCTTTTCGCTTTTCCTTAAGTTTATGATGTTGCCCTATACCAGTGTTTATGATTATAGGATCATCATAAAAAAACAAAGGAAGGAATAAAGAAGAAAAAATGGGTGAAAAAAAAGTTTTTTCCCCCACTTTGTATAGGAGGAATAGCATGGATCAGGGATTTTGTGTTTCTTTTTAGTTAATACAAAATAGGAAATGAACAAAAACCCAGTGGCTAAGAAAGAGACTAGGGAAAGGATGAAATAAAAATTTCTTTTATGAGGAATATATGGAAGCAGCCATTTAATAAAAGGAAAGAGAAAGGAGCCCCATAAATTTGATGCTATATGAAAAAGGATAGGATAAAATAATGAGGACGTTTTCTCATACAATATGGCAAAAAGAAATCCTAAAAAAAAGGTATAGATACATTGAAAAAAATTCATATGAAAAATTGCAAAAGCGAAAGCGGAAAAAAAGCAGATGGTTTTGGGGTGGACAAAGGAAAGCTTGTCAAATAAAATTTTTCGAAAGATTATTTCTTCTAAAATAGGAGATAAAAAGCAGCCAAAAAAGAGGAGGCTAAAAAAAGAGGGCAGGGAGTCAAAGGGAAGGGAGGGGGTCAATGTATAAAAGGTAAGAATAGATTGAGCAAAGAAGAAAGAGGCAACAATACAAAAGCACAAAAGAGAAAAGAACATAAGGGAAGAACATGATAAAGGAGAACCAGTTTTTGGTATTGAGGATAGGGAACGAGTTAGAATGAAAAAGACAGGGCATCCTATGAGGTAGAAGCTGATAAAAACCATACCCCAAGGAGAAGATAAGGGGGTGCCTGAAAAAAATGATAGAAGGAATGTTTGAATAAGAACTATGGAAACAGATAAAATAACCATGGATCCACACAAGGCAGAAATTGTTTTTTCTTCCATAATATAAAGAAGCCTCCTTACCTAATTTTTTTTTATCTTAGCATAGAAAAACAGTGAAAACAATAAAATATTTACCAAAATACTATTGACAAATTGGAAGGTGAGTGCTATCTTATGTAATGAAGATGTTAGCACTCTACCAAGATGAGTGCTAACAAAACAAAGTGTGGATGATGGATAGGCGGGAAGTGAACGTATGGAGTTAGATGAGAGAAAAATGAAAATCTTACAGGCGATCATTCGGACCTACCTGGAGACTGGAGAACCCGTTGGATCCAGAACCATTTCCAAATACACGGATTTGCATGTAAGTTCAGCGACCATTCGCAATGAAATGGCTGACTTAGAGGAGTTGGGATATATTATCCAGCCTCATACATCGGCAGGGAGGATTCCTTCAGATTTAGGATACCGTCTTTACGTGGATCAGATGATGGAGGAAAAGGACAGAGAAGTAAAAGAGATCAAGGAGGTTATGCTGGAAAAGGTAGATAGGCTTGAGTTGCTCCTTAAACAGGTGGCAAAGGTTTTGGCAGCAAACACAAATTATGCAACGATGATATCTGCTCCTCAATATCAAAGAAATAAATTAAAATTCATCCAGCTTTCCCGGTTGGAGAAAATGCAGCTTTTGGCTGTGATTGTAGTGGAAGGAAATATATTAAAAAATACAGTCATTGCATTGGATGAGGAATTAGAAGATGAAACGTTGTTAAAATTGAATATCCTCCTTAACACAAATTTAAATGGACTTTCTCTGGAAGAAATAAATCTTGGAATGATAACAAAATTAAAAGAGCAGGCAGGGGTTCACAGTTCTATTGTGAGCCAAGTTATTGATACAGTGGCCGAGATTATTAACGAAGATGAGGATCTGGAAATTTATACAAGCGGGGCAAAAAATATTTTTAAATATCCAGAATTAAGTGACAATCAAAGGGCTAGTGAATTAATTTCCGCTTTTGAGGAGAAGCAGCAGTTTACGAACTTAGTTTATGATACTCTGGCAAAAAGCGAGGATAAGAAGGGAATCCAAGTCTATATTGGAAATGAAACACCTATCCAGAATATGAAAGATTGCAGTGTCGTAACGGCAACTTATGAGCTGGAGGAAGGAGTACAGGGGACCATAGGGATTATAGGGCCAAAAAGAATGGACTATGAAAAGGTAGTGGATACTTTAAAAAACTTGATGAACCAGTTGGATCATTTGTATAAGAAGACGTAAAGGAGGCAGTGGAAATGGAAGAAAAAGACTTAGAAATAGAGGAAGAAATCAAAGAGGAAGAAGGAGAGCAGGAATTAGCTGAGGAGAAAGAAAAAGAGCAAAAGGAAGAGCAGGAAGAAGAGCAAAAAGAGAATAAAAAGTTTTTAAAGAAAAAAGAGAAAAAAGACAAGAAAGAAGAAAAAATAGCAGAACTGGAAGACAAGGTAAAGCGCCAAATGGCAGAGTTTGAAAATTTCAGGAAAAGAACAGAAAAAGAAAAGTCTGCAATGTTTGAGGTAGGTGCAAAAAGTGTTATTGAGAAAATACTGCCTATCATAGATAATTTTGAGAGAGGACTTTTGTCTGTATCTGAGGAGGAAAAAGGAAGTCCCTTTAGTGAGGGAATGCAAATGATTTATAAGCAGCTTTTGACAGGATTAGAAGAAATAGGGGTCAAGGCTATTGAATCTGTAGGACAAAACTTTGATCCAGAACTTCATAACGCAGTAATGCACATAGACGATGAGCAATATGGAGAAAATGAAGTAGTAGAAGAAATGCAAAAGGGATATATGTATCACGATTCAGTCGTGCGTCATAGTATGGTAAAAGTTGCAAATTAAGAGAAATCTTAATATAACATAAATTAACATAAATGTGACATAAGAGAGAAATGAAAAGAACGAAGTTTGTGTCTGTGGGGTAAGCACAAACTTTGTAAATATAGAAAAGCCCCACAGAAATGAGGTAAAGTATGGGTAAAATAATTGGTATTGATTTAGGAACAACAAATTCATGTGTAGCAGTAATGGAAGGTGGAAAGCCAACAGTCATTACAAATACAGAAGGAGCAAGAACAACACCTTCTGTTGTGGCTTTTACAAAAACAGGAGAGCGTTTAATTGGAGAGCCTGCTAAACGTCAGGCAGTGACTAATGCAGAAAAAACCATTTCCTCCATTAAGAGGGATATGGGAACAGATAAGGGTAGAAACATTGATGATAAAAAGTATTCTCCCCAGCAGATTTCTGCAATGATTCTCCAGAAATTAAAAGCAGATGCAGAAAGCTATTTAGGAGAAAAGGTGACAGAGGCAGTGATCACAGTTCCTGCTTACTTCAATGACGCTCAAAGACAGGCTACAAAGGATGCAGGAAAAATAGCAGGACTTGACGTAAAACGTATTATTAATGAGCCAACGGCGGCAGCTTTGGCTTATGGGCTGGATAACGAAAAAGAGCAGAAAATTATGGTCTATGATTTGGGAGGCGGTACTTTTGACGTTTCTATCATTGAAATTGGTGAGGGAGTCATAGAAGTTCTTGCAACATCTGGAGACAATCGATTAGGAGGAGACGACTTTGACCAGAAAATAACAGACTATATGCTTTCAGAATTTAAGAAAAATGAAGGGGTAGACTTATCCAATGAAAAAATGGCTTTACAAAGACTAAAAGAAGCTGCAGAAAAGGCAAAGAAAGAATTATCCTCAGCGACAACAACGAATATTAATCTGCCCTTTATTACAGCTACATCAGAGGGGCCAAAGCATTTTGACATGAATCTGACAAGGGCAAAATTTGATGAGCTCACCCATGATTTGGTAGAGAGGACGACTATCCCAGTCCAGAACGCTTTGAAAGATGCAGGAATTACTTCCTCAGAATTAGGTCAGGTGCTCTTAGTAGGAGGTTCAACCCGTATTCCAGCAGTACAGGATAAAGTAAAACAGCTGACAGGAAAAGAGCCTTCAAAAAGCTTAAATCCAGATGAATGTGTTGCCCTTGGCGCCTCTATCCAAGGAGGAAAATTAGCAGGGGATGCAGGTGCAGGAGAAATTTTATTGCTGGATGTAACTCCTTTATCTCTGTCCATTGAAACAATGGGAGGGGTTGCCACAAGGTTAATTGAAAGAAATACAACCATTCCTACAAAACACAGCCAGATTTTCTCTACAGCAGCAGATAACCAGACAGCAGTTGATATTAATGTAGTTCAAGGCGAGAGACAGTTTGCTAGGGATAATAAGTCTTTAGGCCAGTTCCGCTTAGATGGAATTCCTCCTGCAAGAAGGGGAGTGCCTCAGATTGAAGTTACCTTTGATATTGATGCCAACGGTATTGTAAACGTGTCTGCAAAAGATTTAGGAACAGGTAAGGAACAACATATTACAATAACTGCAGGTTCCAACATGTCCGATGCAGATATTGAAAAGGCAGTGAAAGAAGCGGCGGAATATGAAGCCCAAGACAAGAAGAGAAAGGAAGCCATTGACGCAAGAAATGATGCAGATTCCTTTGTATTCCAGACAGAAAAAGCATTATCAGATGTGGGAGATTCCATTGACGCCAATGATAAGGCAGCAGTAGAGGCGGATTTAGCTGCTCTGAAAGAACTTTTGGAAAAATCCAATGCTGATAATATGACAGAGGAACAAGTTGTAGAGATGAAGGCTGCCCAAGAGAAATTAATGGAAAGCGCTCAAAAACTTTTTGCTAAAGTATACGAGAAAGCACAGGCATCTGGAGCAGGTCCTGATATGGGAGGGACAGACCCAAACATGGGAGGAGGAGCAGAAACCTATCAGGCAGATGATGTAGTGGATGGTGATTATCGAGAAGTGTAAACCAGTTGTTGGCGGGGACTGCTATATGGGCAGCCCCCATAAACGTGTTTTGGGCGAAATGAAATAAGGTGAGAGAGATGGCAGAACAAAAAAGAGATTATTATGAGGTGTTAGGAGTTGACAGGGGAGCCGATGAAGGCGCTATTAAAAAGGCATACAGGGCATTAGCTAAAAAATATCACCCAGATATGAATCCAGGAGACAAAGAGGCAGAAAAAAAATTTAAAGAGGCCTCAGAGGCATATGCAGTTCTAAGCGACAGTGATAAACGCAGACAATATGACCAATTTGGCCATGCTGCCTTTGAGGGAGGGGGAGCCGGTGGATTTGGCGGCTTTGATTTTAACGGCGCTGATTTTGGAGATATATTTGGAGACATTTTCGGTGATTTATTTGGAGGAGGCAGAAGCCGCAGGGCAAGCAATGGCCCTATGAGGGGAGCGAATATTCGCACAAGTGTACGTATTACTTTTGAAGAGGCAGTGTTTGGTGTGGATAAGGAAATAGAGCTGGCACTGAAAGACGAGTGCAAAAAGTGTCATGGCACAGGAGCAAAACCAGGCACTTCGCCGGAATCTTGTGGAAAATGTGGAGGAAAGGGTCAGGTTGTATTTACTTCCCAATCTTTATTTGGCACAGTGCGCAATGTTCAGACTTGCCCAGACTGTGGGGGAACAGGCAAAGTAGTAAAAGAAAAATGTTCAGACTGCCATGGCAGCGGTTATATTTCCAGCAGGAAAAAAATTCAAATTTCTATACCAGCTGGAATTGACAATGGACAGAGTGTCCGCATTCGAGAGAAAGGAGAGCCAGGGGTGAATGGAGGCCCAAGGGGAGATCTCCTGGTAGAAGTAATTGTTGCAAAGCATCCCATTTTCCAACGGCAAGATACAAATATTTTCTCTACAGCTCCCATTAGCTTTGCCCAGGCAGCTCTTGGCGGGGAGATAACTATTGACACAGTTGACGGAAAAATTATATATGAGGTGAAACCTGGAACTCAGACAGACACAAGAGTGCGCCTCAAGGGAAAAGGAGTTCCAACGCTGCGAAACAGGCAGATACGGGGAGATCATTATGTAACTCTCGTCGTTCAGGTTCCCGATCATTTAAATGGGGAGGCAAAGGAGCTTCTAAGGAAGTTCGACGCAGTGGCAGGAAATACCCTACATTCCTCATCCCAACAGGAGGGGACAAAGGAACACCATACAGAGAAAAAGAAAAGAGGATTTTTTAAAAACGAAAGATGAAAAGTGAAAAGTAGGAAGAAAGAGACAGCTGGAAAGTAAGCAGGATTCATATGAAATGGAATAAATTTACCTTAAAAACCTTAGCAGAGGCAGAGGACGTAGTCATAAGCGCACTCATTGATCTAGGCATTGAAGGAGTGGAAATTGAGGATAAACTCCCTTTGACAGAGGAAGAAAAAAGGCAGATGTTTGTGGATATCCCTATGGACACTTCCCCAAATGATCATATAGCATATATAAATTTTTACTTAGAAGAAGGGGACGACACAGAAAATTTATTAAAAAGAGTGAGAGAAGAGCTGGAAGAGCTGAGAAAATTCACAAATATTGGAGAAGGTTCCCTAGTTGTTTCAGAGACAGAAGACATAGACTGGATAAATAATTGGAAAGAGCATTTTAAGCAGTTTTCCATAGACGATATATTAATTGTTCCTTCCTGGGAAGAGGCTAAAAAAGGTGGGGAGGAGAAAATGGTTATCCATATGGATCCAGGGACTGCCTTTGGAACAGGGATGCATGAGACAACCCAGCTTTGTATCAGACAGCTTCGAAAATATGTAAAAAAAGAGGCAATGGTACTGGATGTAGGATGCGGAAGTGGAATTTTGTCCCTCATGGCTTTAAAGTTTGGGGCAGGGTATACGGTAGGCACAGATTTAGATGACTGTGCAAAAAGGGCGACTTATGAAAATATGGAGGTCAATGGCATTACAAAGGAAAGTTTTGAGGTAATCATAGGAAATATTATTGATCAGAAAGAAATACAAGATAAGGTTGGCTATAGAAAATACCATATTGTGGTGGCTAATATATTAGCAGAAGTACTTGTCTGCCTTACTCCAGTAATTAAAAACCAGTTAAAGTCAGGGGGCATTTATATTACCTCAGGAATTATTGACGAGAAAGAGGAGACGGTTATTAAGTGCCTGGAAGAAGAGGGTTTTACTGTTTTGGAAGTGAAAACCCAGGGAGAATGGGTGTCTGTGACAGCCAAAGTCCCCTGAGAATAGAATTAAAAATTGGCGTAAGTAAAGGCGCTGGAATCAAATCCTAAGCCATATACCCCAAAAATAAGAATGAAAAAAATGAGAAAATAATAAATGCAGTATTGTAT
>CANOLZ010000102.1 GCA_947567075.1 uncultured bacterium | reverse complement strand
GTTTTCTACTACAACAGGCTGATCATAATCCTTTTGGAGCTCTGTCAGAAAATAATCCACCTCCTTTTTTTGTTCATCTGTCAAGGAATAAATTCCTGTACGGTATTGTATGCCAACATCCCCTCCTTGTCTGTTTAAAAGGGTTGGCTCTATGGTGTAGGCATACTCCTGTAAAAGCTCATTTATAGAAATCCTATCAGGATCAAAGACTACTTCTACTCCTTCGGCATGTCCGCTGCCTCCACAAACTTCTTCGTATGTAACCTTATCTCCTAACCTTTGCTCCTCCCCTTGTTTCTTTCCAAGAATATAACCAGCTTTTGTGGAAAGAACCCCATCAATGGTTTTCATATAATGTTCTGTTCCCCAAAAACAGCCTCCTGCCAAATAAATAGTCTTCTCTTCTGCCCTATGGTCTTTGCCAGAATGAAACATTATGATAAACACTGCTGCCAATAATAAAAAGAGCATTTTTTTGTCCATTTTCATCCTGTATAATCATACCTTTCCTATATTTTTTCTATTTTTTCTCTATCCCTTTTGAGACATAATGTATGACCTTATCCATTTCCAGTGAGCCTCCAAATAGATCAAGGGCGCTTCCTATGGTTACATGAACTTTATTTTTTCCAAACTTTTTTAGCATTTCAATATCCCCATAACTGCTAACTCCCCCTGCATAGGTTATAGGATTCCCCCCATATTCTCCTAACATTTTTATTAGTTCCTCTTCCATTCCCTGCTTTTTTCCCTCCACATCTACTCCATGAATGAGATATTCATCACAATAAGATTCCAACTCTTTTAGAAGCTCATGAGAAAGAACAAGATTAGTAAAATTTTTCCATCTATCTGTTACAATATAATATCTTCCATCTTTTTTTCGACAACTTAAATCCAAAACCAGGTGTTCCTTGCCAACCTCTCTTTTCATTTCCTCTAAATGTTTATAGTGAAGCTCACTCCCTGAAAATATGTAAGAAGTTACAATGACGTGAGAAGCTCCTGCATCCAAAAACTCCCCTGCATTTTCCCTTCGAATCCCTCCTCCTGCCTGGAAGCCTTTTGGATAAGTCTTTAAAGCCTCCATGGCCTGGAATTTCGTCCTTTCATAATAATTGGATTCCCTGCCATTTAGCATAATAACATGGCCGCCTTTTAGTTTCTTTCTTTCATAGAAACGGGCATAATAAGCTGCATCCTCCGAAGAAATAAAATTTTCCTCTGCCACATCACCTTTATCTAGTAAACTGTCCCCCACAATTTGCTTCACTTTTCCATTATGTATGTCAATACATGGGCGAAATTCCATTTTTCTTCCCTTCTTTCTTTTTTTCATTTTCTTTATTTTACAGGAAAATCTCACTTTTTCGCAAGAGTTCCTTTTTTTTGCATAAAAAATAAGACAAATGCCCATAATGGATATAGGAACACTTAACATTATTATGCAAAGAAAAGGAGAAATTATTATGAAAAGCAAAAAAAATTACCTCATTGTCTGTCTCCTCTCCCTCGTCCTTTGCTTCATGGCAGGATGTGGTTCCAGAAATAATAATAACGATATGGACAATGACTCTACTACTGGAGAAACAACGAATAACACAACAAATACAACACCATCCAATGACACAAATAGAAATAATGAAACGAATATGGACAATGAAGGGGTTGTAGATGACATTGTCAATGACGTCATAGATGGTACAGAAAATATAGGAAATGATATAGTAAATGGCGTAGAAAATATAGGAGACGATATGGGCAATACAGACCAATCTACTGTGAATGATGCAACAACAGGCAATACAACTGGTATGGATAATCATTCTGGCAGCACATCTCAAGGCACAAGCTCTCTAGACAACACATCGAATACAAGCTCTTCCTCTTCTGCCGGAAGCACTACAGCACAGTAAACTTAAAAAATATTCAAAAACCCTTCTTTCCTTATAGTCCATCTCTCCTAGGACATGGCCTTTTAAAGAAACAGCCTCAGATATGGTATACTACCATATCTGAGGCCTTTTTATAGCTCTATCCCGATTACTCATCAAACTTTTCTATAATAATGCCTTCCTGATATGCCTTTAATAACTTCTCTAATTGATGAATCGTTTCCTTAATTTCCTTTCCTCCATCTGTATCTGCAACACTTAGGCGCTGCTGCTTTGTCTCTACAATCATAGAATCTGAATGAATGTCCGTCTCATTTAATATAGCGTCTTCTGTAGATTGAAAAGGTTTATGAGCCACAAGGCGAAGACCATGGGAGTTGGATACTAATGTATAGCCGGCAATTCCAGTTTTTCCCTGATATGCCTTTGAAAAGCCTCCGTCAATGATGAAAAGCTTTCCTCCCCCTTTAATAGGCGATTCTCCCTTTTTCTGTTCCACCGGCACATGCCCATTTACAATATGAGAATTCTCTATATTAAGTCCAAACTCTTTAAAGATCTTATTCAACACCTCTTCTTGATTATACAAAGTATAATAGCTGTTTTTCTTCTCCTTATGGGTTTCCTTATCCAACACCAAATATCTTTCAAAGGTTGCCATCTTATCCTTTCCAAATACTGGAGAATGAGGACCCTCCCATATATACCAAAGAATATCTTGGCCCTTCTGATATTCCCTTCCGTCTCCTACATCGTAATATCCTTTTCTTGCATAGTTTTCTAAAACGTCATAAAGGGCTTTCCCACTATACTGCTTACCAAAAACTTTTACCTTCTCGAAATTTCCTTGTTCATCCATAGGAATACAGCCATGATAGAGTAAATTAGAATTGAATATTTTATATAAGCCTCCTTTGGAAAATAAAAATCTTACATGGGTTTGAAGCTTCTCACATTTTAAAAAGGCCTGCCTTAGACGCTCCATAAGATGTTCTTCCTCAGGACTTAAGCGGTAAGGATCTTCCCTGTCTACTGTAGGAAAGTCTACGTCACCCATAGCATACTCCTTATCTCCAATACGCACAGTCTTTTTCTCATAATCAATTTTGTCTAAGAGCAGCCGATCATCCATTCCAAACTCAGGATTTCTCTTAATAATCTGCCCTTCCAGTTTAAACTGAATAATAGAAATGGCCTTGTGCATGAGAGTATCCATATTTAAATCTTTTGTGTTATAATCTGTATTATAATGGATGGCAAACCGATCACATGTACTGTCCTTGTATACTTCCATGGCAAAGCTGGCAAGAGGAATTAAATTAATTCCATACCCTTCCTCCAGAGTATCTAAATTTCCATATTTTGCAGACATTCGCAAAACATTGGCTATACAGGCTAGCTGCCCTGCTGCAGCTCCCATCCATACAATATCATGGTTTCCCCATTGGATATCCACCGAATGATGCTTCATTAAGGTGTCTAAAATAATATGAGGGCCTGGTCCTCGGTCAAAGATATCCCCTACAATGTGCAAATGATCAATGACAAGACGCTGGATTAAATTACTTAATGCAACAATAAACTCCTCTGCCCTATCAATGCGAATAATGGTATGAATAATCTCATTATAGTAAGCTTCTTTATCCTGCACCTCAGCCTTTTCGGTAATTAACTCCTCAATAACATAGGCAAACTCCTTTGGAAGGGCCTTTCTTACCTTTGACCTTGTATACTTTGAGGCAACTCTTTTTGTAATTTGTACAAGCCTGTACAACGTTATTTTATACCAGTCTTCAATATTATCCTCTTCTTTTAGCACCAAGTCCAGCTTCTCCTGGGGATAATAGATAAGCATTGCCAGGGAACGCTTGTCCTTATTGCTCAACGTGTTGCCAAACTCTTCGTCCACTTTCCGTCTGATGGAACCAGAACCATTTTTCAATACATGATTAAACTGCTCATATTCTCCGTGCACATCTGTCAAAAAATGTTCTGTTCCTTTTGGCAAATTTAAAATCGACTGCAAGTTAATAATTTCTGTAGCTGCTGCTGCTATAGTAGGATAGCGGGTTGCTATACTTTTTAATAGCTTTAGTTCTAAATCATGCATGTTCATCCTCCACTTTCATTACATCTCTCATTGTGTAAAGTCCTGACAGTTTCCCTTTTAAAAATTTTGCAGCTTCCATGGCTCCTTTTCCAAACACTGCTTTGGAATAGGCTCTGTGAGAAAAAGTTACCACCTCGTCTGTTCCTGCAAAAATGACGTCATGATCTCCTACGATGGTTCCGCCCCTTACTGCTAAAATGCCGATTTCCTTTTTGGAGCGTGGTTCTCTTTGTCCACTTCTATCGTAACAGTATTCATATTCCCCATGAAGAACCTCATTCATTGCATCGGCCAAAGCTAGGGCAGTGCCGCTTGGGGCATCTATCTTTTGATTATGATGCTTTTCTACAATTTCTATGTCAAATCCAGCAGGCACAAGAGTTTTCACTGCATCTTGAATCAGCTTACACAACATATTGACCCCAAGAGACATGTTCGCTGATTTTAATATGGCTGTCTTTTTACTGGCTTCCTCCACCTTTAAAAGCTGGTCTTTTGATAATCCTGTCGTACATAAAACACAAGGAAGCTTCCTCGACACACAAGTTTCCAAAAGTGTGTCTACACCTTTGGCCGAGGCAAAGTCAATGACTACATCTGCCTCTATAGTACAGTCTTTCATAGAGGTAAATATTGGATAAGAACATCCTTCCCCCTTACCAATATCTACCCCTGCTACTATTTCCATTTCTTCATCTTCTGCTATCAGCCTGGTAATCGTCTGTCCCATTTTCCCTAGACAGCCATGCATAATTACTTTTACCATGGTTTCCTCCATAATTCTTTACATTGTTCTCTTATCTTAGCAATCCAAAATCTTTCATAGCCTGCTTAAGCTGTTCTACATGAGGTTCCTCCATTTGTGTTAAAGGTCTTCTTAAAACTCCTGTTCCCATTCCCATGAGGCTCATTGCCTTTTTCACTGGAATAGGATTTACCTCGCAGAATAAGGCTTCAATGAGAGGAATGGCTTTTAACTGTAAATCTCTGCTTCCTTTTATATCCCCCTTTAAATAGTATTCCACCATGTCATGGGTTTGTCTTGGGGCAATATTGGATAAAACAGAAATCACTCCTTTTCCCCCAAGGGAAAGAATGGGCACAGTCTGATCATCATTTCCAGAATACACATCTATCTCTCCATCTGCCAAATACATGAGTTTGGCAACCTGAGAAATATCCCCTGTCGCTTCCTTTACCCCTACAATGAGATCTACTGTTTTACATAGTTTTGCAGTCGTCTCAGGCAAGATGTTTACTCCTCCAGTCCTTCCAGGTATATTATACAAAAGAATGGGAATATCCACCTCCTTGGCAATCATTGTAAAATGTTCCACTAGTCCTTTCTGAGTAGCTTTATTATAGTAAGGAGTCACTAGTAAAAGTCCGTCTACCCCTGCCTTTTGTGCTTCCTTAGATAAATAAATGGCTGTCTCTGTACAATTGGAACCTGTACCGCCAATGACAGGAATTCTTCCTCCTGTTTTTTCCACTGCAAAACGGATACATTCTATATGCTCCTCATGGGTTAACGTTGAAGATTCACCTGTCGTTCCACATACAATGATTGCGTCTGTCCCATTCTCAATCTGATACTCCATATTTTGTTCAAATTTTTGAAAATCTACTTCTCCATTTTCTTGAAAGGGGGTAACAATCGCTACGCCTGCCCCTGTAAAAATACTCATGTTTTACCTCGTTTCTGCGCTGCTCTATTTTTGAGTTTTTTCCATTTCAAAAATATGCTGCGGCTTATAACCATTATAACCAATTTTCCTTAAAGCAACAATATATAACCTAATGAAAAGAATATTTCAAAAGGGAGATTTCCCGTCTTTGTCTCAGTAAAGTGCAAATACGAAAATATAGAAAAAAAGAAGTCAACCGATGGCCGACTTCTGTGTAATACACTCCTCATTTAACAGATAGCACTCCATCTTCGCAAAGATGACAGTCACACAATTATTCACTGTATGCCCAAAAGCATGGCTGCAGATTCCATACCTTTTCGGCGTTGTCCCCTTTCCATTCTTTTCTTCTGCTTCTGCCACATCCAAAAACGTACTTATGAAAAACGCAACCTCTATCAATATTCTTTATATCTTTTTTGATAATAGCATCTTACAAGAAAGCTGTCAACAAATTTTATGGCTTTATCCTGGTTATCTGATAAACTTCGTCAGCAAAAGACAAAAGTTCTTCCTTCAACTCAATTCCTGTTAAAATAAGCTCCATATCCTCGGACTTTGCCTGTACAACAGCATGTAATTCTTCCAAGCTGACAATCTCCTTGTCCAGCAGTCCAAGGGCTTCATCAAGAATTAAAAGATCGCAGCCTCCTGTTGAAAGAACCTTTTTTGCAAAATTTAAACCATTTTTTATATTTTGCGTCTCTTCCTCCTTTTGCTCCTTTGTAAGCTTCTCAAAAGGTTCTGTTAATTTTTCAAAACAAAACACTTGTATTTCTGGTTCCATACGCTTCAAAAATTCTATGCTTTCTGGCATTTTTCCCTTTAGGAACTGAATAATCATAATGCTTTTTCCCGCATTTGCTCCTCTTACTGCCTGCCCTAAAGCTGCCGTTGTCTTGCCCTTTCCATGTCCACAAAAGATTTGGATCTTTCCTTGGCTCATATTGCACCCATTTCATACCTTTCTCCGATTGATATGCCCTATCATACCATAATCTTCCCTGAAAAGTCCATATTATTCTATATATTCTAACTTGCTTACAGAAACTTCATAGGCAATTCTCTTTTCCATCTGCTCCTCCCCTATTTTCTTCATATACTCTCTGCTTTGGATTCTTCCCCAAATCTGGGTTCTTCCTCCCACCTCGAAGGTGGACGCAAACCGGGCATTTCTTCCCCAGCATATGCAGGGAATATAATCTGATTTTCCGTAAGGTCTATTGACTGCCAGAAGGAGATCTGCAATCTCTCTGCCTAAGGGCGTCTTACGGTATACTGGAGTTTTACAAATGTATCCATCCAAAAAAATCTGATTTGTCTTCTGGGCATCCGTCACTTCCTCTATGTACTCAATTTCCCTAACGAAGACAGATAATACCAGTCGGTTTTTCTTATCTTCATGGCGGTTGTAAGAGCGGAACTGTCCAGTCACTAAAAAGGTCCGTCCCTGATAATACTGTTTTTAATCCCTCAGCCGTTACGATACCATAAAAGGAATAAAATCCGCAGAA
>CANOLZ010000101.1 GCA_947567075.1 uncultured bacterium | reverse complement strand
GCTAAAGGAAGGGCAATAATATCTTTCCCATTCAGCTTTGTATCAATTACACCGCTGCATACTGTATATCCGTTTAATCCAATGAGAAGGTTAAATAAGGTTGCCCTGTCTCTTACCCGTATATTTTTCTTTCGTTCTAAAGGGGAAAAAATCTCTTCTGAGAAGTAAAAAGAGTTATGTTTCCCCTGCTCAAAGGATAAATAGGGATATGGAGAAAGTTCCTCATTGGTAATAATAGAGCGGTTTCTAAGAGGATGATTTCTACTTATAAACACATGGGGCTTTGCAACAAATAGTTGATGAAATTGTAAATCATGGGATTTAAGAATTTTGTTAAGCACCGTCTCGTTAAAATCATTGAAAAACAAAATTCCTATCTCACTTTTCAGCTGCCCCACATCTTCTATTATTTCATAAGTCTGTGTCTCTCGAAGAGAAAAATCGTATTCTTCTTGTCCATATTCCTTAATCAAATCTACAAATGCGTTGACTGCAAAAGAGTAATGCTGGGTAGACACACAAAATTGCTTTTTTCCTCCCTTACTCCCTTTATATTTATCTTCAAGAATGGCTGCCTGCTCTAATACTTGTCTGGCATATCCTAAAAAGTCTTCTCCTTCTTTTGAAAGGAGGATCCCTTTATTTGTTCTGTTAAAAATTTGGATATTCATTTCTTTTTCTAATTCTCGATTTGCATTGGTAAGGCTTGGCTGGGATATATACAATTTGTCTGCCGCCTCTGTGATGGTTCCTATCTCTGCAACTGTCACCATATATTTTAACTGTTGTAATGTCATTTTTCTTTTTCCAAAAACCCTCCCTTCTCTTAGAATATTACTTGCTTTTTTATATTCGTTCGCCTATGATACATTTCTCAGTTACAACAAACTGTAAGGCCACATCTTTTTCTTCTACTGGAACTTTATCTCTCATCTGGAAGGAAAAAGCCAAAGCTACTGTCAGAAGATCTTTTTGCTTTTCTAAATATCTATCGTAATATCCTTTTCCATATCCTATACGGTTTCTCTCTTTATCAACGGCAAGACAGGGCATTATGACAAGATCTGGCATTTTTTTTGCTATTTTTTTTGTCGTTGGCTCTAAAATACCATAAGTGCCAGGAAGAAATTCCTCTATTGTCCTTATCTCGTAAAAAATAAGCTCCTTCCCATGGACTTTTGGAAAAAATACTTTTTTTCCATCTTTCAAAGCCTTTGTCAAAATAAAATCTGTAGACACTTCCTTTCCAAGTCCCTTGTATAAAAAAAGGCTTTCTGCCTTTTCGTAATGTTTCCAACTTAAAATCCTTTGTTGGATTTTCATACTTTTTTCCTGCCATTGTTCATAGGTCAAATCATTTCTTTCTTTTAACATTTGTTTTCTAATGTGTTCCTTTGTTTCCATACTTTTCTCCCAAGTCTGTAATCCTTCCATCCTTTTCCAAAATAGATATTTGGTTAAGCTGCCCTCTTAGATTAGAACGGATCGCTGCAATATACTCCCCTCTTAAAGCAGCCTGTTCTTTCTTCTCCTCCTTCGTCAGTCCTTCTGCCTTTGATTTTTTGTATAACTCATTGATTCTGCTTATTTTCTCCTGTTCCAATTTCTTTTCCTCCTAATCCTCATACACTGCCTGAATATAGTCTGGTAAATAAAAGTCATGATCCTTATCTTGTAAAAACCAAGTTCCCACTGCCTCTCCTTCCATAATTTTATGAATAATATGCATATCTTCTCCATTGGCAATAATCATATCTGCCCCTGCCTTTGTAGCAATTTGTGCTGCATGGAGTTTTGCCCACATTCCTCCTGTCCCTACAGCACTTCCTGTTGTCTCCTTTCCCATTTGAAAAAAACGCTCATCTAGCTTTTCCACCTTGTGGATAAATTCTGCCTTATCATTTTCCCTTGGATCATCTGTATATAAACCGTCAATATCTGATAACAGAATTAAAAGATCCCCTTCAATAAGGGAGGCTACAATGGCAGATAAGGTGTCGTTGTCTCCAAACTCAATTTCATAGGTAGCTACTGTATCGTTTTCATTGACAATGGGAATAACCCCCATTTTTAACAGTTCTGTAAAGGTATTGTGGGCGTTTCGTCTATTCAAAGGATCCATTACTGTATTTTTTGTCATTAATACTTGGGCTGTTATTTGATTATATTCTCCAAAAATTTTCTGATATGCCATCATCAGCCTTGCCTGTCCAATGGCTGCACATGCCTGTTTTTTTGCCAAGGTCTCTTCCTTCTTTTCTAAATGCACAGCCTTTCGCCCTACAGCAATAGCGCCTGATGACACGACAACAATATCTTTCCCTTGGTTTCTTAAATCACATAGCTGCCGAATAAAAGCCTCCATTTTTATAAGGTTTAAGTTTCCTGTGGCCATATGGGTCAAGGTGGAAGAACCAATTTTAATGACAATCCGTTTTTTCTCCCTTATGATTTCCCTTGTGCTCATCTTTTTCATTCTCCTTATTGCTTTTGTATCTTTCTATTATTTTTTCTGCTATTTTCATTCCATCCATTGCTGCGGACATAATCCCCCCTGCATATCCTGCTCCTTCTGCACAAGGATATAACCCTTTAATGTTGGACATCCCATCTTCTCCTCGTTTCATCCGTACAGGAGAGGAGGTTCTACTCTCCACTCCTGAAAGAATCACATCTCTATTGTCAAAACCTTTGATTTTTTTTCCAAAGGCTATCATCCCCTCTTTAATTCCCTCACTAATCTCTTCTGGAAATATATTTCTCAAATTCCCAAAAGTATAGGTTCCTTTCATGGCTGTTTCAAAGTTTCCAAATCCTTTACTTTTTTTATTTTCCAAAAAGTCCCCAAAGGTTTGCACTGGTACAGCTCCCCCGCCTTCTTTATAAGCTTCCTCCTCTAATTTTTGCTGGAATAAAACTCCCTCTAAAGGCTTTGGCCCTTGTCCCTTTGGAAAATCTTCTGGATTTACAGAGACAATGACCGCACTGTTTGCGTTTTTCCCTCTTCTTTTGTGATAACTCATTCCGTTGACTGCTAATCTTTTTTCCTGGGAGGAGGCATTGACTACATATCCCCCTGGACACATGCAAAAGGTGTAGACTCCTCTATTTCCTACCTTTGTAGCCAGCTTATAAGAGGCCGCTGGCACATACTTGTCCTGTCCTCTTCCATATTGACTTTCATCAATCATGGATTGTGGATGTTCCACTCTTACCCCAACAGCAAAGGATTTTGCTTCCATAAATAGTCCCCTTTTATAAAGGATATGGAATGTATCTCTTGCGCTATGTCCTACTGCTAAAACAACAACATCCCCCCATATTGTATTTTTGTCTTTTGTAACCACTCCTTTTATCCTCTCTTCTTCTATGTAAAAATCGACTGCCTTTGTCCCAAAGCAAAAAGTCCCTCCAAGGCTTTTGATCTCCTCTCTTATACTTTTTATAACTGTAGAAAGAAGATCCGTCCCAATATGGGGTTTTGCCTCATATAAAATATGTTTTGGAGCCCCATGTTTTACAAAAGTTTCCAGTACATACTTGTTTCTTCCAAAGGTATCGTTGACAAGGGTATTCAGCTTTCCATCAGAGAAGGTACCTGCCCCACCTTCTCCAAACTGTACATTGGATTCCAGATCCAATTCTCCTGTTTTCCAAAAATGCTCCACAGTTTTCTTTCTCTCATCTATGGGCTCTCCTTGTTCTAAAACAATGGGATCATATCCTGTTTTTGCCAAAAGATAGGCACAAAATAATCCTCCAGGCCCACTTCCAATGACAATAGGACGTCCCTTCATTTTCTCTTCTCCTTGCTTTGGATAAGAATATAGAACATCTTTTACCTGTTCCATGTTTTTATCCTTTGCTTTCGCTAAATATTGTTTTTCCCCTTTTATTTCTACGTCTATCGAGTAGACAACAAAAAGATTTGGTTTCTTTCTCCCATCAATGGATTTTCTATGTATTTTATAACTTATAATCTGCTTTTTTGGAATTCCCAATCGTTTCTCTATCTTTTTTTCTAACTCCTTTTTTCCATGCTCCAAAGGAAGCCGGCATTCTTTTAATCGAATCATGGATTATTTTACTCCTATACTATTTATTCCTGCCACATATCCACTGGACCAGGCCCATTGAAGATTATATCCCCCACACATACCATCAATGTCTATAATCTCTCCAGCAAAAAAGAGACCTGGCACTTTTTTTGATTCTAACGTCTCCTTTAACTCTCTTGTATCTACTCCTCCCATAGTAACTTGAGCTTTTTCAAAGGTATTCACCCTTTCTATGGAAACAGGAAAATGAAAGATCAATTCCACTAATCGAAGAACTTCCTCCTTCTTCCACTCTCCACACAAAGAATCCCCTTTAATTCCTGCCCTTTTTAATAAGCAGGAACTAAGCTTTTTGTGAAATAAGCCTGTGAACAGCTCCTCTCCCCTTCGCTTAGGATGGAGTCGGATTCGCTCTGTCATAAGCTCTCTTCCCTCTTCCTCTTTCATATCCGGTAGAAATTGTATGGCTGCCAAAGCTTTTTTCTTCTCATAGATACCCCTAGCTGCAAAACGGGAAAGTTGAAAAATGGGTATGCCTGAAAGTCCATAGTCTACCAGCTGAAGTTCCCCCCTCTCCTTAGCCTCTTCCTTTCCGTCTAAATACAAGGTAATGACAGCCTCACACCGGACTCCGGCTAGTCCTTTTAAAAACCTTTCCTTAGAAACTAACTGGGTAAGGGCTGGTAAAGGTTGTATAATATGATGTCCAAAGTTCTTTGCCAGTTCATAACCCCATCCGTCTGAACCTGTCATAGGAGCCGCCTTACCTCCAGATGCTATAATGACTCCATCCCCTTCCCACCTTTCTTTTTCTGTCTGTACGATAAACCTTTTCTTTTTTTCAATAAAAAGAACTTTCTGTCCTGTGTGTACCCTCACTCCATGTTCAGAAAGTCCCATTCGGAGCACATCCACTACTGCCGAGGCCTGTTCCGAAAAGGGGTAAATACCCTGGTTTTTATTTTTAATATAAATTCCCAGCTTGGAAAAAAAAGCTATGGTATCCTCATAAGAAAACTGACGAAAAACTTCAAAGGCAAATTCTGGATGCCTTCCCCTATAACATTCTTTTCCCTGGTAGCTGTTTGTTAAATTGCATTTTCCATTTCCTGTGGAGAGAAGTTTTTTTCCAACTCGATCCTTTTGTTCCAATAGCAGAACTTTACTCTCCTTTGAAGAAGCTCCCATGGCTGCTATCATTCCAGAAGCTCCTCCCCCTATTACAATGATTTCCTTTTTCCTCATCTTTGTATCTCCTGCCAAAACTTTTGTATTTTCATTATAATACTAACTAGAGTATGTCTCAAGGAAATTATAAAGCTCTTCCATAGAGTGGATTTCCTTTCCAGCAAATACTTCTTCCCTCATTGCTTTTGGTAACGTATCTGCATGGATTCCTGTGTAGGCATAAATTGTCTCCCTATCTTCTTTGTAAACAGTAATGTAGTGATCCTCTACTACTAAATAAAAACTTTCTGCCAAAGGTTTCCCATAGGTATCCCTTACAATAACCCGTTCTTTGGAAAAACTAATGAGTTCACATCCCTCATACCCCCTTACTCTCTCCACTTCCTCAATGCGATCATTTAAATCGTCCAAATATAAAATGAGTTCTTCCCTTGTCAAGCCAATATATTCACTTGGAATTTTATCCTCTTTTTTTTCAAAGGTAGAATTATCTTTGTAAAATACTTCCAATACAAACTGGGTATCCTTTGTCACTTTTGGGGTTTGTGTTGTGTCTACCTCCACAGTTTTCTCCAGCCTGGCTTCTAAAGCGCTGTTCTTCGCCTCAAGCTTTTCCCTTTCCAAATTATAATACATGTATTGGTAAGCGCAAACTGCCACAAGGATGAGCATAGAAGTACATAAAAACAGGCTGACAATCGATGTTTTTTTCATAGCAATCCTCCATCATAAAGGATATTTCAGCATTTATAGCTTTTCACCCTTTTTTATAGTATCAGCCTGTTTTTTCCATGTTATACATTTTTTTATTTTTTTACAGCAAATGCAATTTTTTTACGATGGCTACAAGTACCTTTCCCTTTGGCAGACTTCGAAGTTCTGACTCTTTTATTCCTTTTAATAGCAAAAGGGAAATAAAGTAAACAACAGCCCCAATAACAATGGTAAGTAATGTCCCCATATCCCTTCCTTTTCCTTTAAATGCCAAGTCCATCAATTTGTTCACTCCTAAAAGGGCTCCCCCCATAATCATAGATGAGAAAATAGGTATGAGAAAGGTACGGACTACTTCCTGACGATAATGCATATATTTGCGTATGGCTATCCCATTAAAAATACACATAAAAAGGGCAAACAAACTATTGGCAATAACGACGGAATAAATGCCCCAGTTAAAATAATAGAGCATAACATACAAGGCGCCAATATGAAGGACTAAGGAAAGGGCTGCATTTCCAACAGGCACATTCATCTTGTTTATTCCTTGAAGCACCCCGTTTGTTAAGGTAGAAATTCCATAAAATACAACGGCTGCTGAACCAATTTGCAAAAGCTTTGCCGGCATTTCCAAATCTCCTGTTGAAAATAAAAGGCGGATAATGGGCCCTCCCATGACGGTTAGACCCATAGCGCATGGAATAGTAATGAGCATTGTAAATCTCATTGTCTGGGATACTTTTTGTTTTGCCGCCCTTTTATTTCCCCTTACAAGACAGGCAGATAAGGTAGGGACAATAGAAGAACACATAGCGTTTGCCAGTGCAATAGGCACATTGATAAGCACTTTGTACTTCCCAGAGTAGATGCCATAGCTGGTTTTTAGCTCCTCCAATCCTTTGATAGTTACTACCCAGTTATAAATTCCTTGATCCAAAACAGAGCTTACATTATAAACAGCTGTGCTTAAAATAACAGGAAGTATAGTAAAAAGTATTAATTTAAAAATTTTAGAATAAGTTTCTAAATTCCTTGTCCTGTCCTTGGCAATCTGTCTTTTTAACACTCTGCGATAAGTCATAAATACAAAAAGTAAAAAGAGGAGACTAGATAATACGGCTGGAACTGTACCAATGGTCCCTCCTGCCGCCCCGTAAGCAGCCCCATAAGAATCATTTCGAACAATGGCCGCCACTTTTTTTCCATAGTCCATAAAAAGCTTTGCGCCTAAAATAGCAGTAACTGCTTTTACAATCTGTTCGATAACCTGGGAAATAGCAGTGGGAATCATCGTTCCCAGCC
>CANOLZ010000100.1 GCA_947567075.1 uncultured bacterium | reverse complement strand
TTGTAGGAGACGACGATCAGTCTATCTATGGCTTTCGAGGATCCAGTCCAGAAATTATGCTTTCTTTCCCTAAATATTATAAGAATGTAAGACAGATATCACTGGAATATAATTATCGATCCCAGGTATGTATTGTTGAAGGGGCCTCGAAAGTGATTGTCCAAAATAAAAATCGTTTTCCTAAAAATATTCAGGCAGTCAAAGAAAAAGGCAGGCCAATAGAAATTGGGAAATTTGAAAACAGGCTGGAAGAAAATGAAGAATTGGCCAATATGATAGAGAATTATAAAAAGGCAGGGGGAAAGTATTGGGATATTGCTGTTCTTTCCAGGACTCTTATGACAAGCGGACAACTTTGTGAACGGTTGTCGGAGAGAAGAATTCCTTTTTTCATAAAGGAGAAGGTTTCCAATATATATGAACATTTTGTGGCAAAGGATATTTTTGCCTATATGGCATTGGGAGGAGGAAGCAAGGAAAGGAAGGATTTGTTAAGAGTTTTAAATAAACCAAAACGATACATAAGCCGCAGCATTTTGGATAGGCCTTACTTTGACTTGGAAGATTTAAAAAAATATTATGAAGAGAAAGAGTATGTACAGGAACGCTTTGATAAGCTTGCCTATGATTTGGAAATGATTGGGAAAATGCCTCCCTTTGCGGCAGTGAATTATATTGGAAAGGGAGTGGAATATGAAGATTATTTAAGGGAATATGCTCTTTCTAGAAATCAAAAGCCAGAATTGTTTCTAGAAGTATTCCAGGAAATCAAAGAGAGGGCAAAAGCTTTTGGAACATGGGAACAATGGAAGAGAGGAATTCTTCAGTATGGAGAGAGCTTAAAAAGGCAGAGAGAGAAGAAGGAGAACAAGGAAGAGGCCGTTGTCTTTCTTACAATGCACAGTTCCAAAGGATTAGAATTTCCCTTTGTTATACTTCCAGACGCCAATGAGGGGGTTACGCCCCACAAAAAGGCCAAAACGCCAGAAGAGATGGAAGAGGAGCGCAGAATGTTTTATGTAGCCATGACAAGGGCAAAAGAAAGATTGTACATTGCATATATCATAGAAAAAGACAGCTCCTTAAACCAGGCTTCCAGATTTGTAAAGGAGTTAGAAAAAAGAGAAGAAAAATAAAAAATTGCCACAAGATAAAAGATTTCTTTTGCGGCAATCTTTAAGTTCCTTATTCCTCTTCAGCGATAAGCTCGTCAAACTCTGCATTATCTAAATATTCATCAAAGGCTTCAGCTACCCTTTCGTATTCCTCATCGTCTTCAATATATTCTAGTTCTGGATCAGCGTTGACATCCTCCATATTTTCAAAATAGCGGTAAAACCATACCTCACCATCCTCGTTTTCCCCATTTTCATCTAGGGGAAGCAAAACAATATAATCTTGATTGCCAACAGAAAGAATGGTAATAATAGAACAAGTGACTTCTGAACCATCATCTAATTCTAACGTAACTGTCATTTCTTCTTCAGCTTCTAGAGGGGCGGATCCCCATGAACAGCTGTCCTCTTTTTTATTCATACTTACTCCTATCTGCCCGCTTTAGCAGGCTTACAAAACAATTGATGTACATAATTTCTTTGCAACGATATCTTTTATTATACCATAGGTTTTAGAAAAGGAATACAAATTTATGCTGGTGATTTTCGAAATATTTATTCATTATTCGAAAAAATATGTTAAAATAAGAGTACTGGACGGAAAACAAAAAGTGATGACACGAAATGAGACATCAAAGAAGGAGCATTATGGAAAGTAAAAACAGAAAATGGAAGCTGAAAAAGGGAGTGCCCTATCCTCTTGGAATGAGTAAAAAAGAAAGGGGAATAAATGTTGCTGTTTCCATGAAAGGGGAAGAGGAGAGTGGTATGCTCTTATATGAGAAAAAGTCTGGAAGGCTCCATGGAAAAATTCCTTTTCCAAAGGAGTTTCGCATAGGAGACATTTATTGTGTCTTTATAGAGGACTTTCCATATGAGAAATTCCACTATAATTTTTACACAAAGGATTATATTTTTGTAGATCCCTATGCAAAGAAAATAGCTGGCAATGAAGTATGGGGAAGAGGAACTGTCAAAGGGGAAGGAAAAAATTTCCTAAGAGGAGTCTTTTATTTTGAACCCTATGACTGGGAGGGTGACAAGCCCCTTTGCCTTTCCTACGAAGAGAGCCTTATGTATTTAATGCATATAAGAGGATTTAGCAGACATTCCTCATCAAAATGTGAAAACAAGGGCACTTTTTTAGGAGTGATAGAAAAAATACCCCACTTGAAAGACTTGGGTATTCATCAGGTGGAGTTCATGCCTATATATGAATTTGAAGAAATAATGGATCAGGAAAAAAAGGAAGTGAAGGACAAGAAAATACTAGAGTTTTTAGAGGAAGATCCTATGGAAAATAACCTTCCTTCTATGAACTACTGGGGATTTGTTCCAGGACATTACTTTGCTCCAAAGGCATCTTATGGGAGAAAAGATTCTATAAAAGAGCTGAAAGATATGATAAAGGAACTGCATAAAAACGGGATTGAAGTCATTCTCCAGTTTTATTTTTCAGAAAGAATGATGGAATATTATATTCTAGATGTAATGAAGTACTGGGTATTGGAATACCATATTGATGGGATACATTTTACAGGAAGGGACATACCTTTAAAAGGTATGGCAACAGATCCCCTGTTTAGCAGGACAAAGCTCATGTATGAGGGATTTCCCATTGAAGAAATTTACAGAGGGGAAACTCCTGCTTTTCCTAATCTGGCAGAGTATAATGATGCTTATATGTATGATATGAGGAAAATGTTAAAGGGGGATGAAAACCAGCTTAAAAATTTCGTCAGACAGACGAGAAAAAACTATGAGAAAGCAGGAATTATTAATTATTTAACAAATTACAACACCTTTACTTTCATGGATATGGTGTCCTATATATACAAACATAACGAGGCCAATTTAGAGGGCAACAGAGATGGAAGGGATTATAATGCAAGCTGGAACTGCGGCGTAGAAGGAAAGACAAAGAAAAAGTCTATTTTGAAGTTAAGGAAAAAACAAATACGAAACGGCATTGCTATTTTAATGTTAAGTCAGGGAACCCCCCTTATTGTAAGTGGGGACGAGTTTGGCAATTCCCAAAAGGGCAATAATAACCCTTATTGTCAAGACAATGAGATTTCCTGGCTGAATTGGAGGTTAATGGAATCCAACAAGGATATTTATCAGTTTATGAAACAAATGATTGAGCTTCGAAGGGAGCATCCCATTTTGCATACAAAGAGAGAAATGGAAATGTTTGAATCTGCCCAGAAAGGTTTTCCTGATGTGTCTTATCACAGTGAGGCTGCATGGTTTGCTAAGTTCAGGGAATATGACCGGTATATTGGAATCATGTATAGTGGGAAAACGAAAGAAGAGCCTTGTGGAAAAGAAAGGGAAGATTATTTCTATGTAGCTTATAATTTTCATTGGAATAAAAACAGCCTTGCCCTGCCCAAACTTCCAAGGGACAAAAAGTGGCGCTTATGTGTAAATACAGATGACGAAACAGGCAATTATGTGAGGAAAAAGGGGGAGGAATTACTTCTTGAAAACCAATCTCTTCTGGAAGTTCCTCAAAGGACCGTCATGGTATTAATTGGGAGATAGAAGATGAGTGAGATTAGGGAAGGGAAGAGCGATTTTACCTTTGAGAAGGGAAGAGAGAAATTAAGGATTCAAAGGCTTACTAGTTTTCATTTAAGATTGATTGCCATGATTACTATGTTTTGTGATCATGGGGGAAGGATTTTGTTCCCAGACCAAAAGCTCTTTATTTGCATTGGACGTATATCCTTTCCAATCTATTGCTTCCTCCTTGTGGAAGGTTTTTATCATACAAAAAGCAGGATGAACTATGGGCTTAGACTCCTTGTCTTAGGAATGATTTCTGAGCTTCCCTATAATTTTGTCCTTTATGGAAGCCTTTTCTTCCCAGAAAGGCAGAATATTTTCTTTACCTTGCTCATTGGCCTTTTATTAATGGTCATGTTGGAGAGAACAGCCAGGACAGAAGTCCAGTGGGGATGGACGATTGCTGCTATGGGAATAGCCTGGCTGCTTCGGGTAAGCTATAGTTACTGGGGAATTTTACATATTGTATTTTTCTATTACTTTAGGAACTCCCTTCTAAAAAAGACAGGAGCCACAGTCGCTTTAAGCTTGCTAAACTCCAACCCCATACAATATTTTGCCAGCTTTTCTATCATTCCCATAAGCTTATATAATGGAAAACCTGGGTGTAAAAAATTTCAATATGTTTTTTATATTTTTTATCCAGCGCATCTTCTTTTTTTGCTCATAGTAAGTAAGATATAATAGATGAAAAAGGAAAAAGAGACAGGGATAAAAATAGACAGAGAGGATGGATTTCAATATGAAAATTCAGGCGTGGAGACATTTGAAGACAATTACCCGCCATAAATGGATGGTGTTAAAGGGGTGTTTTAAGCTTGGAATGTATAAACAGGGGCTGTTTCACGATTTATCCAAATATAGTCCTACAGAATTTATTCCAGGGGCTTTGTACTATCAAGGCTTTCGAAGCCCATGCAATAGTGAGAGGGAGGCCCTTGGATATTCCAAGGCATGGCTCCATCATAAGGGACGAAATAAACACCATTATGAATATTGGATAGATTATGCAGCCACAGAGGGAAGAGGTATGTTTCCAGCCCCCATTCCAGTACGGTATGTTGTGGAGATGTTTGTAGACCGAGTGGCAGCCTCTAAAATATATAATGGAGAAAATTATACAGATCAAAGCCCCTTGGACTATTATAATGGGGGGAAAAAGCATATGATGATTCATGAAGATTCCAGAAAACTATTGGAAGGACTTTTGAAAATGCTGGCAAAGGAAGGGGAAAAGAAGACCTTTCGTTACATTAAATACCGCATTGTGAAAAATAAACATTTTTACAGATAAAATACACCAAAGAAACTCCTTTGAATATATTAAAGTAATGAAAGGAGTTGTAAATATGAATTGTTGTTGGATTATTTTACTGTTACTGTGCTGCAATAACAATGGAAGAGGCGGCTGCTGGGAAAACAGCAATAGGTGCATAGACCCTATGCCTGACAATGACTGTAAAGGGAATAAGGGCCATGAGGGACAAAGAGGCTGCAATCCTGGTTTTATGGAGCCAAGAAGGGGAATGGGAGGCCCAGGTCCTGGCCCAGTAATGCCTATGCCCCCAAAAGGTACATGCGGCTGTGATATTGAAGAATAAGGATTAGAATGATGGATAGATCCCCGGAAATGGTCTTAGAGCTATGATTTTCCGGGGATATTTTTTTATGGTATAGGGATGCGGCAATAAAGGAATATGGAGTAGAAAACCATATACCTTACTGATTGTAAAAACCTTTGATTTTAAAAGAGGATGGCAACAGTGGGATAGGAAAAAAGAGCAGCAAATTTCTTCTGGAATCTTTGGACAAAGCTGTGCTATAATGCCAATATAGGGAAAAGATGTATTTGGAGGAATGGCTATGATCGATAACAAGAGAATATTGTTCAGTGGAATGCAGGCAACAGGAAGCCTGACATTGGGAAATTATTTAGGGGCGCTGAAAAACTGGCTCACATTAAGTGATGAATACCAGTGTTTTTATTCTGTAGTGGATCTCCATTCCATTACAGTGAGACAGGAGCCTGCCGAGCTTAGGAAACGGGCCAGGGCACTTTTGACTTTGTATATTGCAGCAGGACTTGATCCAGAGAAAAACTGCATTTATTATCAATCTCATGTATCTGGTCATGGAGAATTGGCCTGGATATTAAATTGTTTTACTTATATGGGAGAATTGAACAGAATGACCCAATTCAAAGATAAATCTGCAAAACATGCAGATAATATTAATGCAGGTTTATTTACCTATCCAGTGCTTATGGCAGCGGACATCCTTTTATTCCAGACAGACGTAGTTCCTGTAGGCATTGACCAAATGCAGCATTTGGAAATCACAAGGGACATTGCCCAAAGGTTTAATGGGATATATGGAGACGTTTTTACAATGCCAGAGCCGTATATTGGAGAGGTGGGGGCGAAGATTATGAGCCTTCAGGATCCTGGAAAAAAAATGTCCAAGTCCGATGAAAACCCAAATGCCAGCATTTATTTACTGGATGATCCGGACACCATTATAAGAAAATGCAAAAGGGCTGTGACGGATTCTGAAGGAATGATTTTATACAGAGAAGAGCAGCCTGGAATTAAAAATCTTATAGACATTTATTGTGCATGTACAAATAAGACGCCAAAAGATGTGGTAAAGGAATTTGACTCAAAAGGATATGGGGAGTTTAAAATGGCAGTGGGAGAAAGCATTGTGTCCGTATTAAAGCCAATTCAAGAGAAAATGGCAAAGCTTAGCAAGGAAAAGTCATATATTGATGGTATTATTAAGGAGAATGGGGAAAAAGCAGACTACTACGCAAAAAAAACCCTGCGCAAAGTGCAGAAAAAGGTTGGATTTCCAGAAAAAATCTCATAAGGGAAAAGACAGAAATGGAGGAAGGAAGATGGAGCAGGAAAAAACCATTGAAGAAGTGTTAAACATGCTGGAGATGCAGGAGGAAATTTTACAGTTTACCCATTTTACAAATGGGGATGCATGGGAGTTGGGAAGTATGATGGTGACGGAGGCCAAGCTTAGAGAGCTTCCCATTGCCATAAGCATTCGGATGAATAATGGTTTTATTGTCTTCCAGTATGGGGGCAATGGAACAAATTTACATGATGAACAGTGGATGAGAAGGAAGTACAACACTGTAAAAGAGATGGAAATAAGCAGCCTTCATTTGTTTACAAGGTTAAAGGCAAAAGAGCAGACAATGGAAGATATTTTTCTGGATGAAAGAGAATATGCATGCTGTGGAGGAGGATTTCCCATTCACATGGAAGAGGGGGGAGTCATTGGAGCTATTGTTGTGACTGGCTTAAATCATGTGGCCGACCATGACTTTATTATCCGCTGCCTGTCCAAATATCTTCACACAGATGAGGTGCCTCGCATTAAGAAAATGTAGGTAAAGAAGAAAACTAGAAAAAGACAAGGTTTTGTATGCCTTGTCTTTTTCTAGTTCCTTTCTTTTAATTGGATTTTACTTCTTTCCACAATTCATTATAGATAGCTTCTCCTTCTTCCCCTAAATATTGGTAAGTTTCCAGATGGCTGTAATCAGATAAGGTGGGAAAGGCGATGGGGCTGTTTT